>JAYVMH010000019.1:0-10285 GCA_043759015.1 Actinomycetota bacterium | reverse complement strand
CGAGCGTGATGGCAACGAAGTCGTTGACATGCCGGGTCCAGCCGTCGACCGCTTCCTGCGTCGGTTCAATCGTTGTTTCCCCGGCGGCACGCAGGTCCCTGATGCAGTCTGCGATCCAATCGACGTGCTGCTCGATCGACACCATCATGTTCGACAGCACGGACGGGCTGCCGGGGCCGGTGATCGCGAAGAAGTTCGGGAACCCGGTGGTCATCAGCCCGAGGTAGGTGGTGGGGCCGAACTTCCACTTCTCCTCGAGCGTGAGTCCGTTCCTGCCGGTGATGTCGACGGACACGATGGCGCCGGTCATCGCGTCGAAACCCGTGGCGTAGACGATTGCGTCGAACTCCATCGATTCGTCCGCGAGGTCGATGCCGTGTTCGGTGATCGTCGCGATCGGGCGGGTGCGCAGGTCGACGAGCCGCACGTGTGGCAGGTTGTAGGTGGCGAAGTAGTCGGTGTCCAGGCACGGTCGCTTGGTCCCGAAGTAGTGGTCCTTCGGGCACAGCAGCTCCGCGGTCACCGGGTCGTTCACGATCCCGCGGATCTTCTCGCGGATGAACTCGGAGAGGATCTCGTTGGCTGCCGGGTTGACGGCCTGATCGGCGTACACGCCGAGGATCTCGAACAGCTCGCCCGCGGCCCACGCGGACTCGAACCGCTCGCGGCGAACCTCCGGCGTGGCGAGCGCGGCGGTGATCTCGGTGGGCGTCACCGGTATGCCACCGGCCGACCACCTTGCGGCGTCGCGGTAGGCCTTGCGCCCAGCCTCCAGCGGTGCCTTCTTCACGTCGCGAATGGGCCCGTTGTGCGCCGGCACGGAGAAGTTCGGGGTGCGTTGGAACACGGTGAGCTTTGCGGCCTGCGTTGCGATGATCGGGATGGACTGGATGCCGGACGAACCGGTGCCGATCACGGCCACGCGCTTGCCGGTGAAGTCGACGCCCTCGTGCGGCCACAGGCCGGTGACGTAGACCTCGCCCCGGAAGCGGTCGGTGCCGGGCACGTCGGGACTCTTGGGAAGCGACAGGCAGCCGGTGGCCATCACATAGAAACGGCAGCGGATGGCCTCCCCACCGCTCGTGCGGACGTCCCACCGGTGGGCGGCGTCGTCCCATTCCGCGCCGACCACCTTGGTGTCGAACGTGATGTCGCGGCGCATGTCGTGCTTGTCGGCGACGAACTGGGCGTAGCGGAGGATCTCGGGCTGGGTGGCGTACTTCTCGCTCCAGGTCCACTCGTCTTCCAGCGGTTCGTCCCACGAGTAGGTGTAGTCGGTGGTGGGGATGTCGCATTGCGCGCCGGGGTACCGGTTCCAGTACCACGTGCCACCCACATCGCTGCCGGATTCGAGGACCCGCATCGACATCCCCAACTCGCGGAGGCGGTGGATGAGGTACAGGCCCGAGAATCCGGCACCCACCACCACGACATCGACCTCTGGATTCGTCATGTGTCCCCCTCCTGACTCCCCGGGGCATTGTCGCATGCGAGCGCCGACGTGCTCGTACTGGATAGCCTGTTCTCATGCTGCGGGTGGGGTTGGTGATCGATCGCTCGATCTACGCGTCCCTGCTCGCCCTCGCGCTGTCCACCGAGGAGGGCTGCGAGGTGGTCGCTGCGGTGGGCGATGCTGCGGCCATTCCCCACGACGTCGGCGAGGTGCACGTGGTGGTGGTGGATGTGGCGATGCCGGCAGCGGTGCTCGCGGCTCAGGCCCAGGCACTGCGTGCACGTTGGCCCAAGGTGGCCTTGGTGCTGTGCGGCGACGCCGCCGACCGGTCGACGATGCTCGCCGCGCAGGCCGCGAGGGTCTCGGCGTTGGTGGATCGCACCGTCGATCTGCCGGCGTTGCTGGAGCGCATACGCGCCACCGATGGCGCACTGACGGTCGTCAGCCCGGCGGCGATGGCGCAGGCGCGGTTCCAGCTGCGCACCTCCACGGTCCGCTCTCCCGTCGCTGCGTACCCGAGGCTCACGGAGCGTGAGCGGGAAGTGCTCGAGCAGTTGAGCCGCGGCAACACGACCAATTCGATCGCCGCCAACCTCCGGATCTCCGTCAACACGTGTCGCGGGTACATGAAAACCCTGATGGCGAAGCTTGGCGCGCGGAGTCGGGTCGAGCTGATGGCATTCGTCGCCGAGCACGGACTGCCCTCGGAAGGGTCTTAGGACCAGGGTAGGGCCATACCTTCGGAAGGTCGTACCCGGCTGGGGCTACCTGATCTCCGAGCAATCCGTCAGAGTGACGCTTGCGGGAAGTGCAAACGTCAGCGGGAGGACGTTGTGATCAGGGTTACTATGTTCGGTCAATTGACCGTGCACGTCGGCGAACGTGCATTGGGTCGGCGGGATCTTGGCGGTGTGAAGCCTCGGCAGTTGCTGGAGATGTTGCTGTTGCAGCGTCGTGCAGTCACCAAGGACGAGCTCATCGATGCGTTGTGGGAGGACAAGACTCCTCGCGACCCGGTGGCCACGCTCGAGGCGTACGTGTCGGTGCTACGGAGCAGTCTGCAACCCGGCGTGCGCCGCGATGCCTCGGTGATCGCCACCGAGCCCGGCGCCTACTACTTTGTGCGGGAACGGGCGCTGATCGACATCGATCAGTTCGACCTGCTCACCCGTCGCCTCGGGGTTGCCAACACGGCCGAGCGCCGTGCGGCTCTCGTGGAGGCGTGTGCGCTGGCCACCGGCCCCGTGCTGGAGGACGAGCGGTACGCCGAGTGGGCGATGGGTCCCCGTCGTCACTACGAGCGGATGCGCCTGGAGGCCCTGGTCGCCACGGCGGAGATGCACGTCGAGGAAGGGCTTGCGGCGCCGGCGCTGGATCTCGCCGAGCGGGCGATGATCATCGACCCGACGTGCGAGCCGGCCTACCACGCCGCGATGCGTGCGGCGAGCCACCTCGGTCGCCGCGACATGGTGCGCAGCTTCTACGACCAGTGTGCTCGTTCGATGCGCAACGAGCTCGGTGTCTCGCCGATGTCGGTCACCGCGAACCTACGCGACGACCTGCTGCAGGACGTGCTCGGCTCGGTCGACAACCGGCTGGTCGGCGCTGCCGTGGGGTCGGGCAACTGGTCCCCGGCGATGGAGCACCATGCGGTCGACACCGTGTGGCCCTCGTCCCGCTTCCGGTAAGGTTCGGGCACGGGAACGATCGTACGTACGGAGGCGGAGGAGCCACTCGCGCCTCCCAGTCAGCGGCCCGTCGAGGCGCGCCCGAAAGGTCTGAACCGCACGCGTGGTGTTTCCATCGTGGCTGCGCTCGTCCAGTTCGTGCTCCTCGGCGTGGTGATCTTCGTTGTCGTCGCGCTGGTGGCCGGTTCGCGGTTGCGCACCACAGGCAACAAGGAGGCCATCCGCGACGCCCGCGAATGGGCGCGGCTGCTGGCAGAGGACGTGATCGGTCCGCGCGTGTCGCAGGACCTGCTGGACGGCAAGGTGGCGGCGCTCGACGACATGGATCAGCTGGTCGGCAGCATGATCCTCAAAGGTCCGATCGTGCGCGTGAAGCTCTGGATGCCCGACGGCACGGTCATCTACTCCGACGAGCGCAAGCTGATCGGGCAGAAGTTCGCACTCGGGGCCGATGTGCAGGAGGCGATCCGCACCGGCCAGGCGTCGATCCGGTTCACGACGCTCGACGAAGCCGAGAACAAGCTCGACGGTGGTCCCGACCCACGCCTCGAGGTGTACATGCCGTTCCGGCTCGCCGACGGCCGGCTGCTGATCTACGAGCACTACCAGCGCACCAGCGCGGTCGCCGCCGGTGCCGCGAAGGTCGCGGCTGCGTTCTCGCCCGTGGTGCTGCGCTCGCTGATCATCCTCGAACTGCTGCAGATCCCCTTGGCGTGGTGGCTTGCGCGCAGGGTCCGGGCCTCCCAGCGCCAGCGCGTGGGGCTGCTGCAGCGTGCCCTCGACTCGAGCGACAACGAACGCAGGCGCATCGCCCACGACCTCCACGACGGCGTGGTGCAGGATCTCGTCGGCGTGTCGTACGCCGTGGATGCGGTGCGGCACGATCCGGTGGTGCGTACCAATCCCTCCGTGGTGGCCACCCTCGACCACGTCGTCGACGAGGCGCAGCGGTCGATCCGCAGCCTGCGCACGTTGCTGGTGGACATCTACCCACCGAGCTTGGAAGAAGGCGATCTCGCCGGTGCACTCGGCGACCTGCTCGCCCCGTTCGAGATCCGCGGCGTGCACACCGTGTTCCACGACGCCACCACCACCACGATGTCGTCGATCGCCCACGCGCTCATCTACCGCACCGCTCGTGAGGCGTTGCGCAACATCCAGAAGCACGCCGGCGCCTCGAACGTCCAGATCCTCCTCAACGACGATCCTTCGGGGGGTGTGATGCTGGAGGTGATCGACGACGGTCGTGGCTTCGACGACGAGGAGTTCGAGGCCAGTCAAGCGGATGGCCACTTCGGGATCCGTCTCCTTGCCGACGTGGCAGCTGCCGCAGGTGGCACACTGAAGTTGGAATCCGAACTCGGTGAGGGGACTCGAATGGTCTTGGTGGTGCCGCGATGATCAAGGTGCTGGTGGTGGACGACCACTGGCTCGTGCGTCATGGGCTCAGCCTGTTGTTCGACGCTGCCACCGACGTGTCCCTGGTGGGTGAAGCCGCGAACGGCCTCGAGGCCCTCGAGAAGGTGCGCGACCTGGAGCCCGATGTGGTGTTGATGGACCTCTCGATGCCGGTGATGGATGGCGTGGAGGCCACCAAGCGGATCGTGACCAAGTACCCGGACGTGAAGGTCGTCGTGCTGTCGTCGTTCTCCGAACGGCGCACCGTGCTCGAGGCGATCGACGCCGGTGCGGCCGGCTACCTGCTCAAGGACGGCGACATGGAGGACATCCTCCGTGCCGTCCGTGCCGCGGCCCAGGGTGAATCGCCGCTGGCCCCGCGTGCCGCGCAGGCCATCCTGTCGGCGCGCCCTTCCCGGCAGCTGCCGGCGTTGTCCGTACGCGAGCGCGAGGTGGTGGACTTCGTGATCACCGGTCTGCGGAACCGGGAGATAGCCGACCGCATGGGCATCACCGAGAAGACGGTCAAGACCCACCTCACCCACGTCTACCAACGGCTCGGCGTGTCCACGCGTGGCGAGATGGTCGAAGCATTCCGCACCGCACCCGCCTGAATTAGGGTCCCCGCCATGCAGGTCTCGATGGAGGGGAAGGTCGCGCTGGTCACCGGTGGCTCGCGAGGCATCGGCAAGGCGATCGCGGCGACGTTGGCGGCTTCGGGCGCGACGGTGATGCTGTGCTCGCGCAAGCTGGACGCGTTGCAGGCGGCCGCGGCCGAGATGCACGGCGAGGTGGAGGTGTTCGCGGGCAACGCGGGCGACCCAGCAGTCGCGCGGGCGTGTGTCGAAGCGACCATCGAGCGGTTCGGCGGGCTGCACGTCCTGGTCAACAACGCGGCGACGAACCCGTACTACGGCCCGACGTTGGGCGTGGACGAGGGTCGCTTCGACAAGACGTTCCAGGTGAACCTGCGCGGTCCGCTGTTCTGGTGTCAGGCAGCGTGGGAGCTGGCGATGAAGGACTCGCCCGGGGTCATCGTCAACATCGCGTCGGTCGGTGGCATTCGTTCGGAGGCCGGGCTCGGTGTCTACAACCTCACCAAGGCCGCGCTCATCCACCTCACCCGCCAGCTCGCCAACGAGCTCGGGCCGACTCGGGTGGTAGGGATCGCACCGGGCTTGGTGCAGACCGACTTCGCCGCGTTCCTCGTCGAGAACTTCGGCGACCGGCTGGCCGAGCAGCTGCCGCTGGGGCGGTTGGGCGAGCCGCAGGACATCGCCAACCTGGCGACGTTCCTCGCCAGCGACCTGGCGTCGTGGATCACCGGCGACACGTACGTGATCGATGGTGGCGCCGGCGTCCGCAGCACGGGTTGATGAACGACATCCCCGGGGTCGATCTCGTGGTGCTCGCCGCATGGATGGACCGGCGCGGGCTCGGCGCCGGCGGCATCGACGACCCGGCGTTGATCGTCGGCGGCACGCAGAACGTGTTGCTCCGGTTCCGTCGATCGGGCCGCGAGTACGTGCTCCGGCGCCCGCCACTGCACAAGCGGGCCAACAGTGACGAGACGATGCGTCGCGAGGCTCGCGCACTCGGTGCATTGGCCGGCACCGCCGTACCCCACCCGGCGTTGATCGCCGCTGAGGCGGACCCCGACGTGCTCGGCGCGGCGTTCTACCTGATGGAGCCGGTGGATGGTTTCAACGCCACGCTCGGCCTGCCCGCCCCGTTCGCGACCGACCGTGCATGGCAGCACGAGATGGGGCTCTCGATGGCGGATTCGATCGCCGCGCTGGCGGCGGTGGATCACGTCGCCGTCGGTCTCGGCGACCTCGGCAAGTTCGAGGGGTGGGCGGAACGTCAGGTTGGGCGGTGGCGCAAGCAGCTCGACGGCTACCGCGAGTTGCCCGGCTATCCGGGCCCCGACCTGCCGGCCGTCGACGAGATCGGGGAGTGGCTCGATCGCCACCGGCCGACGGAGGTGCGGGCCGGCCTGATCCACGGCGACTTCCACTTCGGCAACGTCCTCATCCGCCGCGATCGCCCCACGCTGGCCGCGATGGTGGACTGGGAGCTCGTCACCGTCGGCGACCCGTTGCTCGACCTCGGTCACCTGCTGGCGACGTGGCCGTTGCAGGATGGTGCCGCGGTGAGCGTGGACGCGCCCGGGCTGCCGAGCGTGGACGAGGTGGTCGTCCGCTACGCGTCGCACACCGATCGCCCGCTCGACGATCTGCTGTGGTTCCGGGTGCTCGCCTGCTACCGGCTCGGCCTGATCCTGGAGGGCACCCACGCCCGCGCCTGCGCGGGTCTCGCGCCGAAGGAGATCGGCGACCAGCTCCACGCCCACACCGTGCTGCTCCTCACCCAAGCCGCGGAGCTCATCGGGGTAGGCCGTCCACCGTGAGCAGCGCGCCGGTGGTGAAGCTGCTCGCGTCGCTCGCGAAGTAGAGCGCGGCGCCCACGATCTCGTGGGGCTGCCCACCGCGACCGAGCGCGAACGCGACCTTGGCGCGGGCGTTGAACGCCTCCAGGTCCCATGCCTTGGAGATGTCGGTGAGGAAGGGCCCGGGCACGATGCAGTTGACGCGCACCCTCGGCCCGAACGCCGCGGCGAGGCTGAGCGTCAGGTTGTTGAGGCCGGCCTTGGCCGCGCCGTACGGTGCTTCGGTGGGGCTCGGGTGCTGGCTGGCGATCGACGACACGTTGATGATCGATCCACCGTCGCCGGCCGCCATGCGCGTGCCGACCACCGACGACAGGCGGAAGGGACCCTTCAGGTTCACGCCGATCACCTTGTCGAAGAGTTCCTCGGTCACGGACTCGAGCGACGGGTAGAGCGGAGACATGCCGGCGTTGTTGACGAGGATGTCGACCTTGCCGAACTCGGCGTAGGCGGCGTGCGCCAATGTGTCGGCGTCGTTCCAACTCGCGGCGTGGTAGGCGAACGGCAGCGCGCGCCTGCCGAGCGAGCGGACCTCGTCGGCGACGGTCTCGCAGTTGTCGAGCTTGCGGCTGGCGACCACGATGTCGGCGCCACGTTCGGCGAACGCGAGTGCCATCTCCCTTCCGAGTCCTCGGGAGCCGCCGGTGATGAGCGCGACTTTCCCAGTGAGGTCGAACAGGTCCATACGTGGAACCTATGCCATCGGGGTGCGCGCTCGTCTACGGTCTCGCAGATGTCCATCGACTTCACCCTCAGCCCCGAGCTGGAAGAGATCCGGATCCGTGTCCGCGCGTTCATCAACGAGGTCGTCAAGCCCGGCGAGGCCGAGCTCGCCAAGCTCCGCGACGACGATCGGTCCGAGTACGTGAACCTGCTGATCGGGATGCGCAAGAAGGCCTCCAAGTCCGGGTTGTGGATGCCGCACATGCCCAAGGAGTGGGGCGGCATGGGGCTCGGTCACGTGCAGTTGGCGATGGTTCAGGCCGAGGCCGCCAAGGCGAGCATGGGCCCGTGGGTGCTGAACTGCCAAGCGCCCGACGAGGGCAACATGCACACGCTGCTGCACTGGGGCACGCCCGAGCAGAAGGAGAAGTACCTCCGGCCGTTGTGCGACGGCAGTGCGATGAGCTGCTTCGCGATGACCGAGCCGGAAGTCGCCGGCAGCGACCCGACGTTGATCCAGACGACGGCGGTGCCCGACGGCGAAGAGTGGGTCGCGAACGGTCACAAGTGGTTCATCTCCAACGCTCGCCGGGCCAAGTTCGCGATCCTCATCTGTCGCACGGAGGACAACCCGGACCTTCCGCAGGCGGCGAACACGGCGTTCCTCGTCGACCTGCCGAGCGACGGCTGGAACCGTGTCCGCGAGGTGGAGACGATGCACGGCGCCACCGGTCACAGCGAGATCGTGATCGAAGACCTGCGGATCCCGTCGGCGAACATGCTCGGCGGACGCGGCCAGGGCCACCTGTTGGGTCAGTACCGGCTGGGGCCGGCGCGGCTGGCGCACTGCATGCGCTGGATCAGCCAGGCGGAGACTGCGCTGGACCTGATGGTCGGCCGCGCGCTGGTGCGCTACTCGCACGGCAGCGTGCTGGCGGAAAAGCAGGGGATCCAGTGGATGATCGCCGACAGCAGCATGGAGATCTACCAGTCCAAG
Source organism: Actinomycetota bacterium (assembly GCA_043759015.1). Classification (GTDB taxonomy): domain Bacteria; phylum Actinomycetota; class Acidimicrobiia; order Acidimicrobiales; family Ilumatobacteraceae; genus UBA668. Next base: position 1,637 of record JAYVMH010000019.1, on the reverse strand, counting down.
CTGATGGTGCTCCACGCCGCGTACCTCATCGACAAGGGTGCGGACTTCAAGAGCGAGGTCTCGATGGCCAAGCACTTCGTCGCCAACATGCTCAATCGCGTGGTCGACCGCAGCATCCAGGTCCACGGTGCGCTCGGGTACAGCACCGACACCCCGCTGGCGCACATGTACCAGCACGCGCGGTGGGCCAGGTTCGCCGATGGCGCCGACGAGATCCACCAGATGCGCATCGCCCAGCGCACCATCGCTGCCTACCGCGACCACGGCACGACGCGCACCGCCACCGGCGACCTCCCCATCTGACCCCGCCCCCGCTCGGTCAGACGGCGAGGGGGGAGGTGAGGCGGCGCTGGACCGCGGCTCGGATCTGGTCGTCGAACGCGCGCATGTGGGCTTCGATCAGCTCGGCGGCGCGGTCGGCGTGGCCGGCTTCGAGCGCGCCGAGGATCTCGCGGTGCTCGTCGATCATCAGGTGCAGGTCGGCGACGTCGCCGAGGTAGAGGTGCCACATGCGGTCGCTCTGCGCGTAGAGCATGTCGAGCGTGTCGGTGAGGAAGCGGTTGTCCGCGGCCTCCCACACGATCTCGCGGCAGCGGCGGTCGACGTCGAGCAGCTCGCCGGGAGGCGACGCCGGCGTGACCCGACCGATCTCGGCGCGCATCTCGTCCCAGTGCTCCGTGGCGCCGCGCGCACAAGCAAGCCGCATGGCGTACGGCTCGAGGATCGCCCTCGTTTCGTAGAGCAGAGCCAGCTCCGACACGTCGATGCTGCTCACGAACATCCCGCGGCGGGGGATGACGCCGACGAACTGGTCGCGCTCGAGGCGTTGCAACGCCTCACGGATGGGGGTGCGGCCCAGACCGAGCGTGGCCTGTAGTTCGTCGTCGCGGATGACGGCCCCGGGCGCGAGCTCGAGGCGCACGATCATGCGCCGGATCTCGCGGTAGGCCCGTTCGCTGAGTGACAGATGAGCTGTGATATGGTAATGATATATCACCGGTCGGACGTCGGCCAGTCTCTGTCTCTCGGGGAGCAGCAATGAGTGAAGTCCCGTCCCGCGCACGCGTCGTCGTCATCGGTGCCGGCATCGTCGGCAACTGCCTCGTCGGTCACCTCAGCAGGCTCGGCTGGACCGACATGGTCCAGCTGGACAAGGGCCCGCTGCCCAACCCCGGGGGCTCCACCGGCCATGCGTCGAACTTCATCTTCCCGACGGATCACAACAAGGAGATGGCGTTCCTCACGGTCGACAGTCAGAACCAGTACATCGCCGCCGGCCTGAACACCACGTGCGGCGGCATCGAGGTCGCCCGCGAACCGCAGCGCCTGGAGGAGTTCAAGCGCCGCATGACGTCGGCGAAGGCGTGGGGCATCGACGCCCGCCTCGTCACCCCTGCCGAGATCAAGGAGATGGTGCCCTTCATCAACGAAGACATCCTGCTCGGTGGCTACTACACCCCCAGTGTCTCGGTCGTGGACTCGCTCGCCACCGGCACGATGATGCGGGAGGAAGCGATCGCCAAGGGCGTGCTGCAGGTGTTCGCCAACACCGAGGTGCTCGACCTGGAGATTACCGACGGCCCGGGCAGGCCCACGGTCACCGCGGTGGTCACCGACAAGGGCCGCATCGAAGCCGA
>JAYVMH010000018.1:0-4658 GCA_043759015.1 Actinomycetota bacterium | reverse complement strand
GGGGGCCCACCCGCCCCACCCCCGGATCGTCAGATCAGGTCGGGTCAGGCGGCCGTGAGGCCGACGACACCGGCCGGGACGGTCAGTTGCCCGTCCGTGGTGAGCGAGCCGTCGGTGTGGATGGTGTGGGCGGTGACCGTGTGGGACCCGTTGTTGAGCGTGAACAGCGTCCCGTGGGTCTGGACCATGTCGATCGGTCCGGCGCCGGGCGACGCGGCCACAGGGTTGTCGAGTGCCAGCGAGCCGTCACGGGCGAGCCGGTAGCTGCTGATCGTGCCGCTGCCCGTGTTCGTCGTGTACGCGTACCGACCGTTGCCGGACAACGCGATCCAGCACGCGGCGCTCTGGGTATCGGCAACGGCGGTGCCGATCGGCGCGAGGGTGGCGGCACCGGTGAACCGGTAGCTGGAGACCGACGACGCGCCCGCGGCCCCGCCGGTGGCGTTGGAAACGATCAGGGTGTTGTGCCGGTCGATGGCGAACCCGAACGGGGTCTGCCCGGTCGACGGGTTCGAGACCGGGGTGCCGGCGATGCCGTGGCGGACGGGGAGCACATCGATGGTGCTGGTGGCCCTTTCGGTGATGACGAGTCGGGTGCCGGTGGTGTCGAAGGAGATCTCGGCGGCACCGTTGCCGGGCAGCGTGCGGGTCGACCCAGCGATCGGCATCAGGTGGTCGTGGTGGAGACGGAAGCCGCTCACCGTGCGGTCGCCGGCGTTCACCACATAGGCGACGTCGTCGTGCACGGTGACGCTGATCGGGTTGAGCCCGCCGGAGGGTTCGGTGTCGTCGAGTGCGAGGCGACCGTCGTCGCCGATGCTGAACAGTGACACCTCGTTCGAGCCGGCGTTGACGGCCAGGAGGTGTCCGTCGCTCGCGACGAGAGCGCCTTGCGAGCCGAGCCCAGCACCGGAACCGTGTCCACCGGTCGGGTAGCTGCGGGTCGTCGTCAGACCGTCGGCGCCGGTCCGGATGGCGATGACGGCGTTGCCTGCGCTGGCGTTGGTCTCGGTGTAGATCGTGCCGCCCTCGCGTTCGTGCCCGTCGGTGGCGGAAGCGGCACCGGCGAAAGCGACCAAGGCGAGGGGTGTGACGAGGGCGAGCGCGACGCCCGTTCGGCGGATGCGATGAGACATGAGTTCCTCCGTGGCTGGCAGGGTTGCCACCACCACCGTGATCGCCGCGATGCCACGGCGACATGGCAGCGGCCGCGTGTTTCGAGACTGTTTTGCACCCGTTTCTTTCTGCTCCCATGACGCCCTGGACGGGCGCTACGGACTCACCTCAACCGGCGGCCGTGGTCGGTGCTGCGCCGTGTTCACGTCGTCGTATGGATGGCACGCAACCGGGGCGCGCACGACGCCGTACAAGACCCAGGCTGATTGGCGACGTCGACCGCGCGATCCCGCCTGCGCGGGCACCAACAGCTGGCTCGAACCCGCACAGTTCGGCGCGATCCCTCGTGAATGCGGTGTCAAGCATGTGCGTTGTCCTCGGCGCGGCCAGGGGCTGGGGTGATGTTGTTGTGGCTGAGGTGGAACAGGTTGCCGGGGTCGTAGGCGGCATTCACCTGTGCCAACTCGGCGTAGTTGCTGGCGTAGTCGGCCTCCACCCGGTGGTGGTCGTCGCCGTCGGCCATGAAGTTGATGTAGCCGCCTTCGCTCCCGGAGTACGGGTGGATGGCGGCGTAGTAGTCCCGCACCCAGGCGGTGTTGGCCGCGCTCTAAGCTGGGTCGGGCGACGTTCCGGCGATAACGGCGGCGAAGCGCTTCTCGCGGGTGGCCGAACGCGGTCTCGTCGGGGCGGACATGGTGCATCGCCTACGGCTTCCGCCACGACAACCCCATCGCCCGGTGCTTACTGGACCGCGGCGGCCGCTGCCCACCTCTACCCGGCCGCGCCCTCCCAGAGTGACCACGGGTCGGGGCGAAGAGCCGATTGGTTCTTCGCCCGCACCGAGACCGGTCGCGTCGTCCTCGCGGCTCAAGACGCGATCCCCACATCCGGCGCAAAGGAGCCCGCACGTGCGGTACCTCGTCGCGTGTCCATTGAGCTCACACGGAGACCTGGTCGTTCGGCGCTTCGTCGCGAGCTCGGACTGCTGTGCGGCGGTGTGAGACGGCGATGAGAGAGAGGCCGACGGCAACCGCCGATCCGAGCACGCCCGACAGTCTCCACACGCCCTGACGTTGCATGAACGTCACGAGTTCGCTCTGCCAGCTCTCGATCTTACCGGTGACCGGGTTGGTCCCGGCGCCGCTGATCGCGGCGTACCAATACCAGGTGAGGTAAGCGCCGGTGAGGATGATGAACACACCGGCGGCCCGATCGATGTAGCGCAGGCCGCTGCGCAGCGCACGCAGCAACCCGCCACTGGCGACGGCAAGCGTCATCGTCAACGCGGTCACGACGAGCGCCATACCGGCACCGTACAGGGCCACACTCACGACGCCGCTGACGAAACCCGACGCGGCAAACGAACCGAACACTGCCGAGACGAGGAAGCCGATCGTGCAACCGATCGAGGCAACCGCGTACGCGGCACCGAAGACGAACATCCCGGCGAAGGTGCGCTTGCGTTCGCGACCTGCGCCCACTCCTGCGGTGTTCAACGACGGTTTCCAGCCGCGCAGCATCATCACGCCGAGCACGACCAGGCCGACACCGACGACCAGCGAGACATACTTCGCGTTGTTCTGAATCTGGCGCGTCACGAGACGCGAGACCGTTCCAACGGCGAGAAACACGACGATGAACCCAGCGGACGTCGCCACGCTGACGACGAGAGCCCGTTGCAGGCCCGCCCGCCGATGATCTGCATCGGTTCGTTGGCTTTCGAGGCCGAGGAAGTACATCAGGTACGCGGGCAGCATGACGAAGCCACACGGGTTGACTGCGGCGAACATGCCGAGCAGAAGGCTGTAGGCGAAGTTGCCGTCGAGCGCGATCACGGGGACCCGCCCACTCAGCCGCCGGCGGCGTCAGCGAGCACGGTCTGCAGGGTCGCGTCGTCGACGGCGCCGAGCAGGACTCGGGTGTCACCGTTGGGCTTGACCACCACCACAGCCGGTTGCGCTGGGACACCGAAGCGAGCGAACACGGTTCCGGGATCGTCGCTGATCTGCGGGAACGACAACGAGTACTTCCCGATGAAGCCCTTGAAGGACGCCTCGTCGCCGGCCCACGCGACGCCGACGAAGGGAACACGGCTGGCCCACTGCTTTGCGACTGCTTCGACCGAAGCAGCCTCTGCGTTGCAGATCGTTCAAGTGGGAGCCCAGAACCAGAACGCGGTCGCACGTCCGGCGTAGTCAGCCCCTGAGAAGGTGCCGCCCCCGACGAGCGGTGCTGAGAACCGCAACAGTTCAGGTATGGGGGCCGAGCCGGTCGCGGCGCTGGTGGTGGCTGTCGGCTTCGCCGTGGACGATGTGCCACCACATGCGGCCACCGAGACGAGCAGGACGGCCGCCGTCAGCGCCCGACGGACCACCGAAGCCCTAGACCTCGGCCCTGCTCGGCCGCCGGACGCGCTCGCAGGTGTCTGCATCAGCCCATTGTCCACCGGAGCGGCCGGGCGACAACCGGCAGGGCGTCGTTGTTTCGTCAAAGTTTCGTGCTGAACCGGCCCGCTCGCCCCGGCCAAACGGACGATACGCTCGAGATCGAGCGCATTCGAGCGGCGCCGCGTCGCCAGCGGCTGTGTGCGACGCGATCCAGAACTGGGCCGGCATGGCCGGCTCGCCCTCATCGCCCCCATCTACGCCGCCGTTGCGCAGCAGGAGCTGCGCGAGTCCGCCTTCACCGGTGAAGTGTACGTCACCGTGATCGTCCTCGCCGTCGGCTCCGTCTGGCTTCTCCGGCTTCAACGGCGATACCGGCGATACCGGCGATACCGGCGGCACGCCGCCCTCGCCGCGAGACTTCTGTCCATGGTGGTGTTCGACGTCACCCACCGAGCCAACCCCACAGCTTGCGCGGGGCCGGCGGCCGGGTGTCCCTCGTCGTCGACGTAGCCGTGATCGCGCGCTCCGTCTCGACGCTCTGGGCGGAGCGGTCAGCCCTCATCACGGCCGGCAGCTAGGCACGGCTGCCTCGAGATGATCCGGTGCGCGGAATAAAGTCTCGGACGCGTACTGAAGGGTATGGCACGTCCCGCGAAAGCACTGACACCACCATCGCTTCAACCGGGGCGGTGTCGCCCCTGGGCGCTTTCACCGAGCAGCGGCAACCAGTCGCTCCCGGGACGCTGCCTGAACCCTTCGACATGGCCGCCGCCGAAGGTCGCTGGGCGCCGTACCGGACGAAGTGCGGCTTCGAGGGGCGACCCGCGACCGTTCGACTCAATCACTGAAAGTCCCCAGCCTTGACCGGGGTGGTGGGCTCTGTGGAGGTCCACCAATCCCCAGCGCTGACAACCCCACCCGACACGACGGCGCGCATCACAACGCCCCGTCACCGGTCAACGCGAGCTCGGCTTCGCCGCGCCCACCCAACACCCACCGAAACCCCACCCCACCCTAGAGCCCGATCGGTGGATCGAGGCTTAGCGATCGCGATCATGGCCCCGGGGGTGGGGTCGTCGTCAGCCACGGTGCTGGTCCTCGGGCAGGAGCACGGCGATCACCGTCATCGATCCGGTGATGGGGGCGGCGCGCACC
>JAYVMH010000017.1:0-4660 GCA_043759015.1 Actinomycetota bacterium | reverse complement strand
ACCTGGGGTCAGCTGTTGAGGTTGGCCATGACGTGCTTGATGCGGGTGTAGTCGTCGAGCGCGTACATCGACAGGTCCTTGCCGTAGCCGGACTTCTTGTAGCCGCCGTGCGGCATCTCGGCCACCAGCGGGATGTGGGTGTTGATCCACACGCAACCGAAGTCCAGGCGCTTGGCCATGCGCATCGCACGACCGAAGTCCTTCGTCCACACGCTGCTGGCGAGGCCGTACTCCACACCGTTCGCCCAACGGACCGCCTCGTCCTCGTCGCTGAACTGCTGGACGGTGATCACCGGCCCGAAGATCTCGTTCTGGCTCATCTCGTCGTCCTGGCGAAGGCCCGACACGACGGTGGGCTCGTAGAAGAACCCGTCACCGGCGATCTTGTGGCCGCCGGCGTTGACCGTTGCATGTGACGGCGCGCGCTCGACCATTCCGCTCACGTGCGCCAACTGGTTCGGGTTGTTCACCGGACCGAACAGCACCTCCTCGTCGAACGGCGAGCCGGTGCGGATGCCCTTGGCCTGTTCCGTGAGCGCGGCCACGAAGTCCGAGTACGCGCCCGGCGCGCAGATCACGCGCGTGGCCGCGGTGCAGTCCTGGCCGGCGTTGAAGTACCCCGCGATGGCGATGCCCGACGCCGCCGCCGCGATGTCGGCGTCGTCGAACACCACGACGGGTGCCTTGCCACCGAGCTCGAGGTGGACGCGCTTCAGGCTGTGCGACGCCGCTTCGGCGACCTGCATGCCGGCACGGACCGACCCCGTGACGCTGACCATCGACGGCACGTCGTGCAGGACCATCGACCGGCCCGTGTCGCGGTCGCCGCAGATCACGTTGAACACGCCGGCCGGCAGGAACTCGGCGGCGATCTCGGCGAGTAGACCGGTGCTCGCGGGCGTCGTGTCGCTGGGCTTGAGCACGACCGTGTTGCCGGCGGCGAGCGCCGGCGCGAACTTCCACACGGCCATCATCATCGGGTAGTTCCACGGTGCAACCTGCGCGCACACGCCGATGCTCTCGCGACGGATCATCGACGTCATGCCCCGCATGTACTCCGCGCTGGCCTTGCCCTCCAGGTGGCGCGCCGCAGTAGCGAAGAAGCGGATCTGGTCCACCATCGGCGGGATCTCCTCGCTGCGCACGAGGTGCGCAGGCTTGCCGCAGTTCTCGACCTCCAGGGCGATGAGCTCCTCGGCCCGCGCCTCGACCGCGTCGGCCATTCGGAAAAGGGCGAGCGAGCGCTCGCTCGGTGTGGTCTCCCGCCAGCTCTCGTACGCGGCTGCTGCAGCCGCCATCGCTCCATCGATGTCGGCCGCACCCGAGAGTGGCGCGGTCGCGTACTGCTGTCCGGTGGCCGGGTTGACCACCGCGGTGGTGCGGCCGTCGGCCGCGTCGACGTAGGTGCCGTTGACGAAGTTCTTGAACGCCTTCATGACGGTTTCGGATCCCCTTGTGCAGCGAGGGCCTCGTTGCACTCGCGTAGCCGATGGTAGCCAGTCAGCCGAGCACGGGCCGAAGGACGAACTTGCTCTCCGTGCGCGCGGCTCCGCCACCGGTCTTCAACCAGCGGATGAAGTCGTCGAGCCCTTCGGCCCCGACGCAGTCGACGATGATCGTGTAGTCGGCGGGTCCGGTGACGTACATCGCCAACGCCACCTCGTCGCGTCCGGCGAGGCGTCGCTCGAACTCGGCCGGATCCAGGCCCGCGGGAAGGGCGACGTCCACCACCGCCCGCACGTCGCGCCCCAACGCCCGGCGATCGATGTGGGCGCCGTACCCGCCGATCACGCCGCCGGCCTCCAATCGACGCACCCGGTCGGCCGCCGAGCTCGGCGCGAGGTGCACTCGATCGGCGAGATCCTTCCAACTGATTCGACCTTCATCGGAAAGGATGTCGATGATTCGGCGGTCGATCGCGTCGATCGCCGATGATTCCACGGCCATCCCTCGATTCTGACAGAGATTCATCTGTTGATCAACGGCGCCGGGAAGCGGATGATGAGCCCATGATCAGCACCGTCGGCGTCCCCAAGGAAGTCAAGACCGCAGAGCACCGGGTGGCGATGACGCCCGACGGGGTTCGCGAGTTCGAACGGCTCGGCATCGACGTGTTCGTGGAGACCGGCGCCGGCGAAGGCGCCAGCTTCCGCGACGACGACTACCGAGCTGCTGGTGCGACGATCGTGCCCACAGCAGCCGATGCGTGGGCGCAGCAGATGGTCGTGAAGGTGAAGGAGCCCAAGGAGGAAGAGTTCGCCTTCCTGCGCCCAGACCTCACGTTGTTCACGTATCTCCACCTCGCCGCGTACCCCGGTGTCGCCAAGGCGCTTCTCGACGCCAAGTGCACCGCGCTCGCCTACGAAACCGTGCAGCTTGCCGGCGGAGCCCTGCCGCTGCTGGCGCCGATGAGCGAAGTTGCCGGCCGCCTCGCACCGCAGATGGGGGCCCACTACCTCGAACGACACAACGGCGGCCGCGGCGTACTGATGGGCGGCGCGCCGGGTGTGCAGCCGGCCAAGGTCGTGGTGCTCGGCGCGGGCAACGTCGGCTGGAACTCCGCCTGGATCGCCGCCGGCATGGAGGCCGAGGTCGTGCTGTTCGACAAGAACCTCGACCGGCTGCGTTGGGTGGACCAGATCAACAAGGGTCGCATCGTCACGCTCGCGTCGAACCGCGGTGCGCTCGAGCGCAACATCGCCGACGCCGACCTCGTGATCGGTGCCGTGCTCGTCGCCGGCGGCCGCGCCCCCGTTGTCGTCACCGACGACATGGTGCGCACGATGAAGAAGGGTGCGGTCATCGTCGACGTCGCCGTCGACCAGGGTGGCTGCATCGAGACGATCCACGAGACGACCCACAACGACCCCGTCTACGAACTTCACGGCGTGCTGCACTACGCCGTCGGCAACATGCCCGGTGCGGTGCCGCACACGAGCACCTACGCGCTCACCAACGCGACGCTCCCCTACCAGCTCGACCTCGCGCACCACGGCGTGGCCGATGCCTGCCGCCGCGACGCAGCGCTCGCGCACGGGTTGAACACGTTCGCCGGGTCGATCACCAACGGCCCGGTCGCCGAGTTCCTCGGCACCGCATTCGTGGAGCCGCAAGCAGCACTCGCCTGAACCCGTCGGCGGGGCATACGGTTCGGTCATGGCAACGCTCGTCCACGACCTGGATCTTCCCGACCTGACCCTGGCCGACGGCAACTTCGACCAACGATTCGCCGCCGGCCTCAACCGACCCGACGGTGAATGGCTCGGCCGCGGAATGATCGGTTACGCCGTCTGGCGCTACGACGACGCGACCGGGATCCTGCGCGACAAGCGGTGGCACAGCGCATCCGGCAAGATCCCCGAGATGATGGGCATCACCGAGGGTCCGTTCCTCCAGCGCCAACGCGAGAGCATCCTGTCGGCCGAGGGCGACGTGCACACCCGGCTGCGTCGACTGGTCGCTCCCGCGTTCTCCCCTCGTTCCGCGGACCGGCTGCGGCCGTTCATGCGCGAGGTGATCAACGACCTCGTCGACAAGGTGGTGGGCGCCGGTCGGGCCGATTTCGCGCACGACATCTGCGAGCCCTACCCGATCCCGATCATCTGCGAGCTGCTCGGCGCGCCGAAGGAGGACTGGCAGCTGTTCAGCCGGCTGGCGAACGACATCCTCGAGGTTTTCTCCATGGATGTGGTCACCAAGCTCGACCTGATCCTGCGCTCGCAGGCGGAGCTCGATGAGTACACCCGGGGCCTGATCGCCCAGCGCCGTCATCAGCCCGCCGACGATCTGCTCACCGACCTCATCGCGGCGGAGGAAGCCGGCGACAAGCTCAGCGAGGAGGAACTGGTGATGATGGTCGGCGCCGTCATCGTCGGCGGCACCGACACCACCCGCAACCAGTTGGGTTGCGCGATGGCCCTCTTCGCCGATCATCCCGACCAGTGGGCGCTGCTCGCCGAGCAACCCGACCTGGCGCCGCGCGCTGTCGAGGAATCGATGCGCTACTTCGGTGCGGTTCGCGGCACGATGCGGTTCGCCAGCACCGACATCGTGTACCGCGACGTGTTGTTCCCTGCCGGCACGTTCATCGGCATCGGCCTCGCCGAGGCGAACCGCGACTCCAAGGTCTTCACCGACGCCCACGCGTTCGACATCACGACGCAGAAAGGCGAGCAACCACAGATGACGTTCGGCTCGGGCATCCACTACTGCCTCGGTCAGGCACTCGCCCGCGCGGAACTGCAGGAGGCGCTACCGCTGCTGGCGCGGCGGATGCCGAACCTTCGCCTCGACGGCCCGACGCAGTGGAAGCCCGATGGCGTCGGGATCTTCGGCCCGGCATCGATGCCGATCACGTTCGACGCAGGTCACTGACCGACGGCGGCCAGCGCGGCCTCGACGAGCGCCGAGCCGCGGAGGTCGCCGACGAGGCCGCCTTCCATGCGGTTCATCACGTAGGTGATCGTCATCGCGTTGTCGAGATCGTTGATCACCACCGACCCGCCCCACCCGCCCCACACGGCGATGCGACGGTCGGGCAGGAACGGGAAGGTGGCACACGGCAAGCCGTATCCGATGCCGAACTTGACCGGCGACATCAGCACCTGATCCACGCCGTCGGCCTGCACGCGGAAGATCTGCTCGATCGTCGCCGGCGACA
>JAYVMH010000016.1:0-4666 GCA_043759015.1 Actinomycetota bacterium | reverse complement strand
AAGTTGTCGGTCACGTCCCCACCTTGCCCCAGCTGACGGGCGACGCAACCAACTGCGCCGAGGTGACCGCTCTGCACCCGAACCTAGGCTCGCTGTTCATGGCCTCTCCCGTGGCAGCTCGATTCGTCGGTTCGGCGGTGCATCGCAAGGAGGATCGGCGTCTCCTGACCGGCCACGGCCAGTACGTCGCCGATGTGCAGCGCCCGCGCGTCCTCCACGCCGCGTTCCTGCGTAGCGACCTGGCGAAGGCGCGGTTGGTCAGCGTCGACGCCGCCGAGGCGCGGGCGCTGCCCGGGGTTGCCGCGGTCTACACCTGGTCCGACTTCCACGAGCACTTCGGCGAGGCCTGGCACGCCATGCTCGGCCAGGAGCTGGTTGTGCCGCCGCCCCTGGCCATCACCGACGTCCGTCATGTCGGCGACCCGATCGCCCTCGTCGTCGCCGAGAGCCGAGCGCTCGCCGAGGACGCGTGCGAGCTCATCGCCGTCGAGTATGAGGCAGAGCGCGCCGTGGTCGACTACGCCACCGCCGCTGCTGACACGGGCAGCATCGTCCACGCCGGGTGGGGCCTGCGGTCGAACGCCATGATGAGCATGCCGTTCACGCCCTTCTCCGCCGACCTCGACGAGGCCTTTGCTGCGGCCGAGCACGTCGTCGAGACCACGATCGTGCAGAACCGCTACCTGTGCGTCCCAATGGAGACCCGGGGCATCCTGGCCACCTGGGACCCGGGCCTCCAGGAGATGGACATCGTGTGCGCCACGCAGTCGGTGCACGAGACCCGCAACTTCTTCAGTCGCTACCTGAACCTGTCCGAGTCGGCCATCCGCGTGACCGCACGCGATGTCGGCGGCGGTTTCGGGCAGAAGATGTTCGTGTTCCGCGAGGAATGCGCGATCGTGCTCGCTAGCCGCTTCCTCGGCCGGTCGGTCAAGTGGATCGAAGACCGCCGAGAGAACCTCATCGCCGCCGGCCACTCGCGCAACGAGCAGGGCAAGGTCCGCCTCGCCATCGACGGTGACGGCATCATCCAGGCGATCACCATGGAGCACGTCGCCGACGTCGGTGCGTACGGCCCCTGCCCCGCCATCGGCGATGCGACGCTGCTGCCCGGGCCGTACCGCATCCCGCGACTCGGGTTCTCGCTCGACATGGTGTGGACGAACACCATGGGCAAGTCCGCCTACCGCGGCCCGTGGATGTTCGAGACGACGGCTCGGGAGATGGCCATCGATGTCGCGGCCCGCCAGATCGGCATGGATCCGATCGAGCTGCGGCGCAAGAACCTTCTCGCCTTCGACGAGCTCCCCTACACGACCCCGGCGGGCAAGGTGCTGCAGGAGATCACACCGCTCGAGTCGCTCGAGAAGGCCGTCGAGATGCTCGACCTGCCGGCGTTCCGTGCCGAGCAGACGGCGGCGCGCGCCGAAGGCCGATATCTGGGAGCAGGAGTCTGCGTCTACGTCGAACCCACCTCGATGGAAGCACCGTCGCTCGCCACCGAGGGAGCGACCGTGCGGGTCGAGGCGAGCGGAAAGGTCACCGCCTTCCTCAGCACGACGTCGCACGGTCAGAGCATCGAGACGACCATGGCGCAGATAGTCGCTGACGAGCTCGGCGTCGACTACGACGACGTCACCGTCGTACAGGCAGACACGCAGTCGACGCCCTACGGGCCGGGCACCGGGGGGAGCAGGACGGCGGTCATCGCCGGCGGCGCAGCGCGCAACGCCGCCGTCGAGGTGCGCGACAAGGTGGTGGCGATCGCCGCCCACATGATGGAAGCGGCGCCCGAAGACCTCGAGCTCGCCGACGGGAAGGTGTCCGTGCGCGGCACGCCCGATCGGGCCGTCTCGTTGAAGGACGTGGCGACGCAGGCCTACATCAACGCCCATCTGCTGCCGGCGGAGATCATGGGTGGCCTCGAGGCGACCATACGGTTCCGGCCGAGTCGTCTGCCGACGTGGTCGAACGCCACCCACATCTGCGTCGTCGACATCGATGCCGACACCTTCATTCCGAGGGTCGTGCGCTACATCGTCGCCGAGGACTGCGGCCGCATGATCAACCCGCAGGTCGTCGACGGCCAGGTGTACGGCGGCGTCGTGCAGGGAATCGGTGGCGTGCTGTACGAGGACTTCCGCTACGACGGTGACGGCAACCCGCTCACGACCACGTTTCTCGACTACCTGCTGCCGACCAGCGCCGAGATCCCGGCCATCGAGATCGCCCACATCGAGACCGTCTCGACGACCAACCCCGGTGGCTACAAGGGCATCGGTGAAGGCGGGGCGATCGGGGCGCACGCTGCGGTCGCCAACGCGGTCGGCGACGCTCTCGCCCACCTCGGCGTCGTGGTGACCTCGACGCCGCTCGGTCCGCAGGACATCTTCCGCCTCGTTCAAGACGTCGGGGGCAAGGAGCATCCGTGAAGCCGAGAGCATTCGAGTACCACGCACCGGAACGCGTCGACGAGGTCGTCGCCCTGCTCGTCGAGCATGGCGACGACGCCAAACCGCTCGCCGGCGGCCAGAGCCTCGTGCCCATGATGTCACTACGTCTGGCCTCGTTCGGTCACCTCGTCGACCTGCGCAAGGTCGATGGTCTCGGCTCCGTCCGGGCCGGTGACGGTCACGTGCGCGTCGGCGCCATGGTGCGTCAGGCCGCTGCCGAACACGACGCTGCGGTCGCGACCGTTCCCCTCCTCGCTCGGGCGATACCCAACATCGGCCACTTCCAGATCCGCAACCGAGGAACGATCGGCGGATCGATCGCCCACGCCGATCCCGCCAGTGAGCTGCCCGCCGTCGCCCTGGCGCTCGACGCGACGATGGAGGTGGTGGGCCCGCAGGGCACCAGGCGGGTTTCGGCGTCAGCCTTCTTCGACTCGACGTGGCAGACCACGCTCGCCGAGGGCGAGGTGCTCACGGCGATCGAGTTCCCGGTGTGGACGGGTCGCTGCGGCTTCGCCATCGAGGAGGTCGCTCGCCGCCACGGCGACTTTGCTCTCGTCGGGGCCACCGTCGGCCTCCAGCTCGACGACGACCGTGTCACCCGGGCCACCATCGCCATGCTCGGCGTCGGCGCCACCCCGTTGCGCAGTGCCGACGCAGAAGCCGCTCTCGTGGCTTCTGGTGCCGGCGCCGATCTCGACGAGATCGGCAACATCGCGGCGTCCGGACTCGAACCGTCCGACGACATCCACGCCTCGGGGGCCTACCGCAAGCACGTCGCGGCCACCGTCGTGCGGCGGGCCCTGACTCGGGCACTAGCGGAGGCACGGTCGTGACCGATCGGATGTCCATCACCATCGACGTCAACGCCAGGACCGAACGCCTCACGGTGGAGCCGCGAGCTCTGCTGTGCGACGTGCTGCGTGACGATCTCGGCCTGACCGGCACGCACCTGGCGTGCGAGCACGGCGTGTGTGGAGCCTGCACGGTGCTGATCGACGGCGCCGCCGCCCGCTCGTGCCTCGTCTTCGCAGTTCAGGCTGACGGCGCCAGCGTGACCACCGTCGAAGGGCTCACACCGACGGAGGGTTTGAGCCCGGTGCAGGAGGCGATGCGCGACAACCATGCCCTCCAGTGCGGGTTCTGCACGCCCGGCATCGTGGTCTCGATGACGGCCTACCTTGCCGAGAACCCGGATCCGAGTGATGCGGATCTCAAGGAGGCCCTCAGTGGCAACCTCTGCCGTTGCACCGGGTACCAGGGCATCCTCGCCGCCGCTCGCCAGGCGGCCGACCGCATGGCGGGCCCCGACCACGCTTGAGCGCGTGTCGTTCCGCACAGTTGGACGCATCACTCAGACCCGGCCCGAGCACGATCCGACAGGAAACGTACTCTTGTCCTGTGAGCGTGCCGGTGTCGCTTCCGCCCCGACCGACGGGCATCGACCTGCCGAGTTGGCTGCGTGCCGTCGCGTCGATCGACCCGCGCCGCCGGATCGCTCGGCCTCGCTGCACGACACAGACGAGGCGCCCGAGGTCATCGTCCCTGCCGGGCCCCGCCGCGCCGACGCGCCCACCACACACTCCGGTGTCGCTGTGCGGATGCTCACGAGCGGCACGACGGGCACACCCAAACACATCGACGTGCTCTACGAGAGCCTCGAGGTGCGCGGACCGCAACTCGCCCACGACGGGTGGCTGCGCACCACCGACCTCGCCCGCAGGGACGACGACCAGTTCATCTGGATCGAGGGACGGGCCGACGACGTCATCATCCGCGGCGGGTTCAAGGTGGTGCCCGGTCACGTGACAGAGACCCTCCGCCACCACCCCGCCGTGCTCGACGCGTGCGTGATCGGTCGGCCCGACGATCGCCTCGGTCAGGTCCCCGTTGCCGCGGTCGAGCTGCGCCCCGGCTCCACGCTCACCGCCGACGAGCTCGTGGCGTGGTCACGCGAGCGGCTGTCGGGATACGAGGTTCCCGTCGCCGTGCAGATCGTCGACGCGCTTCCCCGCACCCCGACGATGAAGGTGAGCCAGCACGCGGTGCAGAAGCTCTTCGACGGGCCCGCCGAGCGCTGACGGTCAGGGGCGGTCGCCGCCCGTCGTCAGCCTGGCGTTGTCCCACGACACGATGCGCTCGTCGGCCACGAACTCGATGATCGCCCCCTGGCCGCTGTAGCGCTTCTGCGTGGCGGCCGGCATGTCCGAGCG
>JAYVMH010000015.1:0-4680 GCA_043759015.1 Actinomycetota bacterium | reverse complement strand
AGGGGAGCCGTGTCACCGCAGGGCAACGGCTCGGCGTCACGACGACGTGGTTCACGTTCAGCCTCCGCCACGACTCGCAGTACGTCGATCCGGCCCCGATGCTAGGGCGTTGGCGAGGACGATTGCGGCTCCTGCCGACCGATCGATCACCGCCGCGACGTGCGGGTCCGCCACGTTTGGTGTGTCCGGCGCGGCCTTCGGACCGATAGCATCCTACGACGGTCCGTCGACCCTGATGGCCGACCGCCACGTTCAAACCATCACACACGCACCCGTCCTCCTGCGGTCGCCTCGGCGCCCGGCCGGGTGTCCGCAACCGCAGGAGAGGAGACATCACCATGGCTGTCGTCACGATGCGCCAGATGCTGGAAGCCGGCGTCCACTTCGGTCACCAGACCCGTCGTTGGAACCCGAAGATGAAGCGGTTCATCTTCGGTGAGCGCAACGGCATCTACATCATCGACCTCGACCAGACGCTGGCACGTGCCGAGGCGTCGTACAAGTTCGTCCGCGACCTGTCCGCCAAGGGCGGCACGGTGCTGTTCATCGGCACGAAGAAGCAGGCGCAGGATCCCGTGCGCAGCTACGCCGAGAAGTGCGGCATGCCGTACATCAACGAGCGCTGGCTGGGCGGCATGCTCACCAACTTCGAGACCATCTCCAAGCGCGTCGCCAAGATGATGGAGTACGAGCGCATGCGCGCTGCCGGCGAGTTCGAGGCGATGCCGAAGAAGGAAGCGCTGCTGCTCACCCGCGAGCTCGAGAAGCTTCAGAAGAACCTGGGCGGCATCCGCGGCATGAACCGGCGTCCCGATGCGGTGTTCATCCTGGACACGAAGAAGGAGCACATCGGCGTCACCGAAGCGAACAAGCTCGGCATCCCGGTGATCGCCGTCGTCGACACCAACGTCGACCCCGACGTCGTGCAGTTCCCCATTCCCGGCAACGACGATGCCATCCGCGCCAACGCGCTGATGTGCCACGTGATCGCCGAAGCCGTGCTCGAGGGTCGCTACATCGCCAACAAGCGCAACGCGCAGAACGCCGCGCCGAAGCGCACCGCCGAGGACGAGGCTGCGTTCGCGTCTGCACAGGCCGACGCTCGCCGCCAAGCGGCCGCCGCCCAGGCCGAGCGCGACGCCCGCGTCGCGGCCACCAGGGTCGATGCCGCTCCGGAGACCGAGATCACCGACGAGATCAGCGAAGAGATCAGCGGCGAGATCACCGGCGAGATCACCGGCGAGATCGTCGAGGCCGGCCCCGACGAGACCCCCGCCGGCACCCCCGCAGAGAGCTGATCGAGAATGGCATTCACCGCGAAAGACGTACAGGCGCTTCGCCAGTCCACCGGCGCCGGCATGATGGACGCCAAGAAGGCCCTCGAGGCCAACGACGGCGACATGGAGGCCAGCAGGCAGTGGCTACGTGAGAAGGGCCTCGCGGCCAGCGCGAAGCGCGACGACCGAGAGAACACGCAGGGCCTCGTGGCGCTGCTCATCGATGGCAACGTCGGCGCGATGGTCAAGCTGAAGTCCGAGACCGACTTCGTCGCTGCCAGCGACCTGTTCAAGTCCGAGGCCGCCGCGCTCGTCGAGCTCGTCGTCGCCAAGGGTGAGGCCGCCGTCGCCGAACGCAGTTCGATCCTCGACGACCTGCGGATCACGCTGAAGGAGAAGATCGAGCTCGGTGAGGTCGTGCGCATCGAAGCAGCGGCCGGCAACGTGCTTGACAGCTACCTGCACCTGCAGGGCGGTCGCGGCGTCAACGGTGTGCTCGTCGAGATGGCCAACGCCACTGCCGGGCTCGCTCACGACGTCGCCGTGCACATCGGCTTCGCCCGCCCGAAGTACCTCGCCCGCGAGGACGTACCCGCCGACGTCGTGGAGAAGGAACGAGCCACGCTGGAGACCCTCAGCCGCAACGAGGGCAAGCCGGAGGCCGCGCTCCCCAAGATCGTGGAAGGCCGGGTGAACGGCTTCTTCAAGGAGGTCGCACTGCTCGAGCAGCCGTACGCGAAGGACGACAGCCAGTCGGTGCAGAAGTTCATCGGCTCGGCCTCGATCGTGAGGTACGCACAAGTCGAGATCGGCTGACCTGCCAGAATGGCCGCCATGACCTCACCCCGATGGAAACGAATCGTCTTCAAACCGTCGGGTGAGGCCCTGGCAGGGCCGTCCGGGCAGGGTCTCGACGGCGAGACGCTTGCCGCGACGGCCAGGGAGATCATCGCCGTACGGGAGATGGGCGTCGACGTCACCGTCGTCGTCGGCGGCGGTAACTTCTGGCGCGGCCGCCAGGGCGCGATGACCGGGATGGACGCGACGCAGAGCGACCACATCGGCATGCTCGGCACGGTCATGAACGCCCTCGCGTTGCAGGACGCACTGGAGCGCGCCGGGCAGACGACGCGAGTGCAGAGCGCCATCGAGATGCCGCGCATCGCCGAGCCGTACATTCGTCGACGCGCCATGCGGCACCTGGAGAAGGGCCGCGTCGTCATCTTCGCCGCGGGTACGGGCAACCCGTTCTTCACCACCGACACCGCCGCCGCGTTGCGGGCAGCGGAGATCGAGGCCGAAGCGTTGCTGAAGGGCACCCACTCGGGGGTCGACGGCGTCTACGACGCGGACCCGCGCACGGTCCCCACCGCCACGAAGTACCAGCAGATCAGCTACATCGAGGTGATGACGAAGGACCTCAAGGTGATGGATGCCACCGCCATCGCGTTCTGCCGCGACAACAAGATCCCGATCGTGGTGTTCGACATGTCGGCGCCTGGCTCGCTGCAGGCCATCCTCCGTGGCGACAGCGTGGGGACCATCGTCCACGACATGTAGTGCCGGTATCGGTACGCTGGAGCGGTGACCGAAGAAACCATCCTCGAAGCGTTGGAGAAGATGGAGAAGGCCGTCGAGCACGTGCAGAACCAGTTCACCACGGTGCGCACTGGCCGGGCCAGTCCTGCCCTCGTGGAGAAGCTGCTCGTCGAGTACTACGGCTCGTCGGTGCCGCTGCAGCAACTGGCAGGGTTCCAGGTGCCCGAGGCTCGTCAGTTGATCGTCAAGCCCCACGATCGCGCCTCGCTGGGTGCCGTCGAGAAGGCCATCCGCGACAGCGACCTCGGCATGAACCCGAGCAACGACGGCGTGGTCATCCGCCTCAACTTCCCCCCGCTCACCGAGGAGCGGCGCAAGGAGTTCGTGAAGGTGGTCAAGCACATGGCCGAAGACGGCCGAGTCGCCGTGCGTAACATTCGGCGCGACGCTCGCAAGCACCTCGAGGCCGCCGAGAAGGCTGCGGTCATCTCGGCCGACGAGCTCGAACGTACAGAGAAGGAGCTCGACAAGATCACTCACGACCACGTCGACCACATCGACAAGGCATTGGGCCGCAAAGAGCAGGAACTGCTCGAGGTCTGAGGAGGGCAGGAACGATGACCGACGACCAATGGCGCCGAGGACAAGGCGAAGAGCGCGATTTCGGTCCGCCGCTGTTCTCCGACGACGATCTGGAGAGCGATCTCGATGCCGACCTGCCCAACGATGCCGCCAACGACGACCTGTCGGGCAGCATCTCCTTCGGCGACGGCGACACCGGGCCGTTGCCGCACTGGACGCAGCCGCCGACCGGCGAGCTGCCCCACGTGTTGAGCACCGGCGGCGACTCCACCGACGATCTCGACGTGTGGTCATCGTACTCGGGTTCGTCTCCGGCATGGCGCGACGACCGGGGGGCCGACACGTCGGCCGGGTTCGAGGACATCACGGGTCTGCATCCCGTGTTCGAGCACCGCGACGATCCCATCTCCGAAGAGGCCGAATCGACGTTGCGCGACGATTCGGCACCGATGCGACGCGAGCCCGGCCGGATCACCATCGGCACCGATCCCACCGACGGTGCCATGTCGCGTCCGCAGGCGGGCGGCCGTCGGCCGCGGCCTGGCGATGTCGCCTCCCGTGGGGGTCGCCCAACGCGTTCGGCGCCATCTCGCGGCCCGGCGACGAAGCCGTCCGGCGGCACGGGCGGTCGCGACATGCCCACCGCCATCGCAGTGGGCCTCATCATTGCCGTGATCTTCATCGGCGCGGTCAAGTACCGGGCGTGGGCGGTCCTGGTCATCGTCGTGGTGGTGCTCGGTCTCGCCGCGGTCGAGTACTTCGACCGTGTCCGCGAGAAGGGCTACCAACCGGCGTTCGTGCCGGGCATCATGGCCTGCGTTGCCGCGCCCGTCGTGATGTACCACTACGGCGTCAAGGACCTGCCGCTGGTGATCGTGCTCGCGTTCGCGGCGTGCGCGCTGTCGTTCGTCCTCTCCGACGGTCTTGAATCCAGCCCGATGCCGAACATGGCCATCACCACGCTCGGCGTCGCCTGGATCGGCGTCATGGGTTCCTTCGGCGCAGCCATCGTCGCCCTGTCGAACACACCGACGTTGGTCGCGTCGGGAATCACCAGCAGGAGCATCGGCACCGACACGCTGTGCCTGCTCGCGATCGCGGTCGTGGCCAACGATGTCGGCGCCCTGTTCGTGGGCAGTGCCGTCGGCCGCACGCCGCTGCGCGCCTGGATCAGCCCGAACAAGAGCGTCGAAGGGTTCATCGGTGGCACGCTGGCGTCGCTCGGGGCGATGCTGCTCGTCGGAGTGACGCACCGCTCGAGCACCTGGAACAGCACCGGCGA
>JAYVMH010000014.1:0-26282 GCA_043759015.1 Actinomycetota bacterium | reverse complement strand
TGGCGCCATCCGTGCTCCACAGGCTGGAGTGGATGTGACACGACGAGCCGGTGTCGTTGAAGTCGTACTTCGCCATGAAGCTGACCGAGCGCCCGTGGAAGTGGGCGATCTCCTTGGCAGCCAGCTTGTAGACGCTGTTGCGGTCGGCCATCTCGACTGCGGTCGTGTAGTCCAGGTTGATCTCGTGCTGCCCGCGACCGGCTTCGCCCTTGCTGAACTCCACGGGCACACCTGCTGATTCCAGACCACGCCGGATCGCGCCGAGGATGTATTCGTCCTTGGTGGTCTGGAGGATGTGGTAGTCCTCGAGCCAGGGCGAGTGCGGCTTGAGGTCGCGGTATCCCTTGTCGTGAGCCTCGTCGTAGGTGTCGCGGAACAGGTAGAACTCGATCTCGCTCGCCACCATCGGCAGGAAGCCCAGCCCGGCGGCGGCCGTTACCTGGCGCTGCAGGATGGTGCGCGGAGCGACCTCGACCAGCTCGCGCGACTCGACGTCGAACAGGTCGCACATGATCATCGCCGTCTTCTCCACCCACGGGATGACGCGGATGGTGTTCCAGTCGGCCTTGGCCAACATGTCGCCGTAGCCCTGGTCGTAGCTCGCGAACCGATACCCGGGAACGGGGTTGTTGTCCATGTCGCAGGCGATCAGGTAGTTGCAGTTCTCCGTGCCCGCGTCGGCAACGCTCTGGAGGAAGAAACGACCCGTGGTCCGCTTGCCCACGAGGCGACCCTGCAGGTCGGGAAACACCATCAACACGGTGTCGATCTCACCGTGGCGGATGAGTTGCTCGAGGTCGTCGCGGGTGATGTGTCCAGACATGGACCCGGACAATAGCGACCCGGTGGCGCTGCGAACGACGAGGACGACCCGAGGGTCGTCAGGCCTTCTTCTTCGCCGGTTCCTTGGGCGGCTTGAGGACACCCTTCGCCAGTGCCTCATCGAGGTACCGCTCGGCTTCCTCTGCGCTCACCTTCAACGCGGGCGCGATCTCGCTGATGAGGTTGATGCGTGCCCGGTCGTACATCGTCCGCTCGGCCGCGGACAGCGATGCGTCGCGGTTGCGCGCAGCGAGGTTGCGGACCACTTCGGCGACCTGGTAGACGTCGCCGCTCTTCAGCTTCTCCTGGTGGTTCTTGAACCGCCGGCTCCAGTTGCTGGGCACGCGCGGGTCGGGCTTGCTGAGCACGGCCACGAGGTCTTCGAGCTCGTCGGCGCTCACCGGCGGACGCACGCCGACCTCTTCAGCCTTCAGCGTGGGCACGGACAACGTCATCTCGTTGATGACCGTCTTCAGGATCAGGTACTCCTGCATCGAGCCGAAGGCTTCCATCTTCTTCGTACCCTGCACGATGCACGCGCCGTGCTGGGGGTAGATCACGGTGTCGCCCTTTTTGAACTTCACTTCGACCTCACGAATCGGGGGAATCAGCGTCCTCTAGGACTCTCCCAGGGTAGGGCAATCGTGGTCGATTCCCTACGTGCGCACGCTCGAACCTGAGCGGGCCACGACCTCTGTCGGCGAGGGAGGCCCACCCGCTGCGGCGCGCAGCACCTCGACGACGGACCACAGTCGCTCCGGGTTCTTGTCCAGGTCCGCGCGGACCACCGAGAGAACCATCGAGAACATCACCGTCTCGATGCCCATCGCCAGCTTGTCGGGCTCCGAGCCGGTCGGCAACACCCCCGCCGCCTGACGCACGCGGAGTCGGTCGGCGATCACCTTCGTCGTACCCGAGAACAACTTGTGACCGAGCACGAGCAACAGATCCTCCGGCGTGCCTTCCTCCATCACCCGCCGCGCCAGAGGGTGCCGCGCGAGACCGGCGACGAGACCGTTCATCAGTTCGAGCAGCGGTCGATCCGAGCTCAGCGCCTTCAACCGGATCTCCGCGTCGAGATCGTCGAGGTCGACCTCGATCGCTGCCGCCCAGAACGCTTCTTTGTCGACGAAGTACGCGTACGCCGCTGCGGGCGTGAGCCCTGCATCGCGACTGAGCTGCGAGACGGCTGTCGAACGGAAGCCTTCGGTGCCGAAGCGCTCGATCGCTGCGCGCAGCAACCGCTCGCGGGTCCGCTGGCCCTTGGTGAGGACCCGACGGGTGTTGGGGGTACCTACCACTGGTGCCAGCTTACCCTCAGGGCTCGCTCCGCAGTTCCGCGGCTGCGGGCCGCCAGACCCGCGTACGATGGCCCCGCGATGGCGACCATCGACGACGTGCGGCCGTTGGCACTCAGCCTTCCTCGCAGCTACGAAGCGCTGGGGCGCGATCGGGTGAAGTTCCGTGTCGGTAGAATCGTGTACCTCGCGTTCTCCCGCGACGAGACCGTGATGGGCTTCGCGTTCCCGCGCGACGAACGCGAAGCGCTCGTCGCGGCCGAGCCGCACAAGTACATGCTCCCGCCCACCTCCGACATGCGATACCAGTGGGTCATGTGTCGCCTCGCAGCGATCGAGGTCGACGAGATCCACGAGGTCGTGATCGACGCCTGGCGCATGGTCGTGCCCAAGCGCGTCGCAGCGACGCATCTCGGCGAGTTGCCGGGGTAGCGACCCCTCGACCCCCCGCCAACCACCGCCCGCCAAACCCCCACCCATGTCCTGGCTCGACCGAGAAGTCCTCGGTCGGGGCATGACGCGAACGAAATCATGCGGCGCCCGGGTAGGACCGAATTCGAACCTCGTCCTCCCGTGATCCAAGGCGGTCGTGGCCAACGCAGATCCGTTGCGCGATGAGGCCGCGCAAGTTCAGTCACCTACTGTCCTGCCCGTTGAACGCCAAGTGCCCCGCCCTCGGTGTCGTTACGTCTTGGAGCCTCGCAGCATCGAGAGGCCCCCGACGTCAGTCAGACGGAGCGTCCCATGAAGGCCGCGAGCCTGTCGGCGGCCGATGCTCCTGGGGGTGCCTCGACCTCCGCGGCGAACAGTCCTGGCATGCGCAGCTCAGGCCCGATGAACTGCTTCGCGGCCTCGAGGCAGCCTGTGGCAAGCTGCGGGTTCAGGTCGGTGTTCATGCCGGTCGCCTTGGCGACGTCCCATGCGTGGGCGAACTCGTCGTTGGTGAAGACCCCTACGACTGTTGCGCCCGGCATCTCGCCGAACGGCATCTTGATCATGCGACCGAGCGCGGATTGATCGGTGGTGAAGGCCGCGAGGGCAGCATCAGCGGCGTCGCGGAAGGTCGCCGGGAGATCCGCGGCATCGTCGATCTCGGTCGGGACGAAGGCTTTGCCGGCGACACAGGCGGCAACCATCTCGGCGCCGCCGATCATGTGCTTGGCGACGCCTCGGGCGTCCCACTCGCTGCACGGCGACTGAGCGGACCACTTGTCGGCGGGAACGGCCGCCAGCACGCGGTGGGCCTCATTGAAGGCGGTGGACAGGTTTTGGATCGGGATCCATCTCTGTGACTCCATGTCGGCCTCAAACGGGTATTCGAGGCAACTTCGATTGCAATCTAGATGATGTGGAACGGAGCCTGAACCGAGTGGATCGCCCTCAGGCGACCCGGCCTCAAGAAGCCCCCCTCGAGCCCGATCGCGTCGAACAGATCGGAGTCCGTCAGGGAGGTAATGATGTGCCCTTCGTAGATCTTCACCGCACTCCCGCGGTGAGCTGATCCGACGGTCCCACCACCACGACCTGGCGCCTCCGGTAGGATTCGAACCCACAACCAACGGGGTAGAAACCCGGTGCTCTCTCCATTGAGCTACGGAGGCATGGCGAAAGCCTACGCCTGGATCAGAGTGCGTCTCAGGTAATCGAGCGCCGAGATGACGCTCATCTGGCGCATCTGCTCGCGCTGGCCCGGCATGCGCAGCGTGCGGGTGTGCACGTGGTCGCCGAGTGCGATGCCCACGCACAGAGTGCCCACCGGCATGCCATCCTGTTCGCTCGGTCCGGCAACGCCGGTGAGCGCGAGACCGACGTCGGCACCGAGCGCGCGCCGAGCGCCCGTCGCCATCGCAGCCGCGGCCGCCTCGCTGACGACGGGGCCCACCGGTACACCGAGGAGATCGAACTTCACCTCGCTCGCGTAGCTGACGATGCTGCCGCGGAACACGTCGCTCGCCCCCGGCACCGCGGTCAGTCGTCCGGCGACGAGGCCGCCCGTGACCGATTCGGCCAGACCAAGCGTCAGACGGCGGTCGCGCAGGGCCTGCAGCACCACCGATTCCATCGTGTCGTCGTCCACACCGAACACGATGTCGCCCACCGATGCCCGCACCTCGAGGTCCCAGCGGTCGATCAGCGCTGCCGCACCGGCATGATCGGCGGCCTTGGCCGTGAGCCGCACCTTGATCCCTTCCCAACCGCTGGCGAGGAACGCGAGCGTGGGGTTGCCCTCGGACTCCAAACGCTCGATCACCGGGTCGAGTCGCTCGTTCAAACCGCTTTCGCTCTCGCCCCAGGTGCGCAACGTTCGACTGACGATCACGCTGGCTTCGCCACTGCGTCCGAGGAGGTCGGGCAGCACGGCCCGCTCGATCATGTCCTTCATCTCGTGCGGCACACCCGGCACGGCGTAGATCACCTTCACCCGTCCGTCGACCGACACCGGGCAGATCAGACCGGGCGCGGTACCACGGGTCTGGGGGATGGTCGCTGCTCCCGCGGGCACCTGTGCCTGGCGGAGGTTGTTCTCGGGCATGCGGCGGCCGCGGGCGGAGAACATCTCGCGGATCACGTCGGCCACCGCGTCGTCCTGCACCAGAGGGGCCTGCATCACCGCCGCGATCGCATCGCGCGTGAGGTCGTCGTGGGTGGGGCCGAGCCCGCCACAGATGATGACCGCGTCGGCCTCACCGAGCATCCTCGCCAGTGTCGCCTCGACGCGGGCGAGGTTGTCGCCGACCTTCACCTGCAGCAGCGAGTCGATGCCGGCCGCGGCGAGTTGCTCGCCGATCCACTGGCTGTTCGTGTCGGTGATCTGCCCGAGCAACAGCTCGGTGCCCACCGCGAGGACATCGCAACGCATGGCGCTCCTAGGCGGCGACGTCGGGCTCGACGACACTCGTAAGAGGCGCGTGCTGGCGAGCCCGCCACACGTATTGGCCGCCGCTGATCAGCGCCAACGCGACCGAGAGCCACAGCAGACCGTTCCACAACCACGTCGCGTCGAGCGCCGTGAGGGGCGCGATCGCGAAGCCGACGCTGAGCTGCTGGGCGAACGTCTTCCACTTGGCGATCTTGCTCGCCGGCACGCTGATGCCCTTGGCCCCGACGAACGTGCGATACAGGCTGATCATCAGCTCTCGCGCGGCGATGACCACGACCGGCAGGATCCAGAACGTGTCGTTGTTGACCAGGAAGAACATGGCGCCGAGCACGAGCACCTTGTCGGCCAACGGGTCGAGGAACGCACCGAGGTTGGTGGCGCCGTGGCGTCGAGCCAGGTAACCGTCCACCCCGTCGCTGAAGCAGAGCACGAACCACAGCGCGAACGCGAGCCACGCCCCGCCCGGCTTCTCGGGGATGAGCAAGAACATGAACGGCGCCACGAGGACCCGTGCAACCGTGACGAGGTTCGCCCATGTCTTGACGGCGGAGGGATCGACCGGCATCAGTTCGAGTCTGCCACGCGATCGGGTCCCATCGCATCGACCACTCTCACGTCGTGGAACGCACCGACGGCCAGCGAGCCCGGCACTTCGATGATGCCGTCGATCTCCGGCGCCTCACGCGTGCTGCGGGCAATGCCCGGTTCGTCGACCAGCACCGTGATCGTCGCGCCGATCGTGGCGTCGCTGCGCGCGGCGGTGATGTCGTCCTGCAGTTCGCGGAGCTCGGCGAGGCGCTCGTTCATCAGATCCTTCGCCACGGCTCCGTCGAGGCCCACCGCATACGTGCCGACTTCGGGGCTGTAGGCGAAGAACCCGCACCAGTCGAGTTGTGCTTCCTCGACGAAGGCGAGCAGCTGATCGTGATCTTCCTCGGTCTCGCCCGGATATCCGACGATGAAGTTGCTGCGGAACGCGGCGCGCTGTTCGCGTTTGCGGATCTGCCCGATGCGACGGATGAAGCGGTCGCCGTCGCCCCATCGGCGCATCCGACGCAGCAACGGCTTGCTGACGTGCTGCAGCGACAGATCGAAGTAGGGCACGGTGGTGGCGCACACCGCGTCGATCAGTTCGTCGGTGAGATCGCTCGGGTAGAGGTACAGCAGACGGGTCCAGGGCACCATTGCGGTGACCGCCTTCACGAGCGGCACGATCGCACCGGCACCGAGCTCGCCAGGGCGGTCCTTGCCGTAGCTGGCGAGGTCTTGAGCGACGAGGACGATCTCCTTCACTTCCAGCTGTTCCACCTCGGCCAGGATCGACGCCACATCGCGACTGCGCTGCGGGCCGCGGAACGACGGGATCGCGCAGAACCCGCACGACCGGTCGCAACCCTCGGCGATCTTGACGTAGGCCCACGGCGACGCCGATTTGGGGCGGGGAAGGTTCAACAGGTCGAGGCTGGGGATCGGCACCGACGACACAGGGATCGACTTCCGACCCGACTTGCCGGCCGTGGCCGCGGCCGGAACGTTCACCGGCACGCCGAAGCCGGCCACCTGATCCACCTCCGGGAGGGCCGCGGCGAGCTCGGCGCCGTAGCGCTCGGCCATGCACCCGGTGACCACGAGCCGTGCGCCGGACTTGCGTTGATCCTCGAGGGCGAGGATCGTGTCGATGCTCTCCTTGCGCGCCTCTTCGATGAACGCACAGGTGTTCACCACCACGAGATCGGCCTTCGTCGGGTCGTCGGTGGGTGCCATGCCGTCGGCAAGCAGCGTGCCCACCAGCTTGTCGCTGTCCACCTGGTTCTTGGGACAGCCCAAGGTCTCGACGTAGAAGCGCTGACCCATGGCCAGTCAGGCTACCCAGCGCTACAGGTAGTTGAGCCTGAGGCCCGGCCGGGGCCAGCGCATGTGCAGCAGCCTGCCAGAGGAGGAACAGGTGATGTACGCGTCGCGGTACTCACCGCTGCCGTCGTTGTCGCCGAAGCAGATGTTGGTCGTCATCAGGTCGCCCGTAGCGACGTGGGAGGTGCCACCGTCGAGCGGTGAGACGACCGTGACCCCGCCGTTGAGCAGCGTGGCGACGCACACGTTGCCGTCACCGTCGACGGCGAGCGAGTCCAGCATCTGCATGCCGGGGAGGCCGGCGAGACAGGTCGTCGGGTCGAGAGGGATCTCCGGCGCCAACACCCCTGGCGCGGAGATGGCACGGCGGAACACGCGCCCGCTGTAGGTCTCGGCCCAGTAGAGCGTCGCGCCGTCGGGCGACAGGCCGATGCCGTTGGGCCCCTCGGTCGGGAAGACCTGCTCGCTGATGTGCAAGCCGTCCGCGGTCGCGTAGTAGATGCCGGTGAGGTCGCTCGTGCGCGCCTCGCGATCTCGGATGCCGTGGTCCGTGAACCAGAAGCCGCCATGCGCGTCGAACACGAGGTCGTTGGGCGCCAGCAACGCTCGCCCGTCGCAGTGGGTGTAGAGGTCGGTGACCGCGCCGGTCGTGAGGTCCACGCGTTGGATGCGGCCCCCCACGTAGCGCTCGCGATCGATCGGGCCGGGGAAAAGCAGGTCCCCCAGTGCGAGCGGCGTGAAGCAGCCACCGTTGTTGCACAGGTACAGCGCGCCATCGGGCCCGATTGCGGCGCCGTTGGGCCCGCCGACGATGTCGGACACGGTCTCCTTGCTACCGTCGGGGTGAACGCGGGTGATTCGAGACCCGAGCATCTCCATCACGATCACGGTGCCGTCGGGCATGGCGATCGGGCCTTCCGGAAAGCGCAACCCCGACGTGATCTCCGTGAACTCGCTCATGCCGACGATTCTGGCAAAGCATCCCGGCATCCGACGAGGTGTACGGGCGAGGTGTACGGACGGATCAGCGGTTGCGATGCGCTTCCTGCAGGAGCTCGAACTCCTCGACCGACATGTGCACCTCGCGAGCCTTGGAGCCCTCACTGGGGCCGACCACACCGCGTTCCTCGAGCAGATCCATGATCCGCCCGGCGCGGGCGAAGCCGACCTTGAGCTTGCGCTGCAGCATCGAGGTGCTGCCCAGCTGACTGCGCACGACCAGCTCCATCGCCTGTCGCATCAGGGTCTCGTCCTCGTCGTCGTCGGCTCCGTTGCCGCCGAAGTGACCGCTGCCGAGGTGGCCGTTGTCGTCGCCCTCCACACCCGTGGCGTACACCACCTCGGGCGACTGCCGGCGCCAGTGGGCGACCACCTTGCGGACCTCCTCCTCGCCGACGAAGCACCCCTGGATGCGCTGAGAGTGGCTGGAGTTGCCGGGCAGGAGCAGCATGTCGCCCTTGCCGACGAGCTTCTCCGCACCGGGCTGATCGAGGATCACCCGGCTGTCGGTGAGCGACGACACGGCGAAGGCCATGCGCGCCGGGATGTTCGCCTTGATCACGCCGGTGATGACGTTCACGCTCGGCCGCTGCGTGGCCAGGATGAGGTGGATGCCCACTGCGCGCGCCTTCTGCGCGATGCGAGTGATGCTCGCCTCCACGTCGCGGGCCGCCACCATCATCAGGTCGTTCAACTCGTCGACCACCACCACGATGTACGACAGGCGCTCGTACCTGGGCTCCTCGCCATCCTCCACGGTGATGATCTCGCCGCGGTCGTCGCGGTGCAGATCACCGCGGTCGTACGCGGCGTTGTAGCCGGTGATGTCGCGGAACCCGACGTCGGAGAGCAGGTCGTACCGGCGGTCCATCTCCTTGCATGCCCACCCGAGTGCATTGGCCGCCTTCTTCGGGTTGGTGACCGGCGCGGTGAGCAGGTGCGGCAGCTTGTTGTACTGCCCCATCTCCACCTGCTTGGGATCGACGAGGATGAGCCGCACCTGATCCGGAGTAGTACTCATCAGCAACGAGGTGATGATGCAGTTGATGCCGCTGGACTTGCCGGCACCGGTGGCACCGGCGATGAGGAGGTGGGGCGTCGTGGCGAGGTTGAGGAACACCGACCGTCCGGCGATGTCCTTGCCGATGGCCACGTCGAGGGGATTGGTGGCCGTCTTCGCATCCGCAGACGTGAGGCAATCGCCGAGACTCACCAGCTGCCGGGTGTGGTTGGGCACCTCCACGCCGATGGCCGAGCGGCCGGGGATCGGCGCCAGGATGCGGACATCGGTGGCGGCCATCGCATACGCGATGTCGCGGTTCAACGAGGTGAGGCGAGCGACCTTCACACCCGAGCCGAGCTCCAACTCGAAACGGGTGACCGTGGGCCCGACGGTCATCCCTAGCAGCTTGGTCTCGACACCGTGCGAGGCCAGCGACTCGACCAACACCCGACCACGCGCCTCCACCTCGGCTTTGTTGATGGCCTGGGCCGTGCTGCGCGCCAGATAGGTCATCGGCGGCAGCGTCCACTGCCCGCGCTCGGCACCCGGGCCGAGGTCGAGCGCCGATTGTTCGGCGGGACCGACGGGAGCCGGCGGAAGCGGTTTCGGCGTTCGCGACTTCTTGACCGGTGGCGGATCCTCGTGGGCCTGCCAATCGTCGTCCTGCGCGAAGTCGTACAGCTGCGGGACTTCCAGCTCGCCCGTCACCGCACGGTCGCTCTTCAAGGTGGACATGTCGCCGAAGGCCTTGCGCAGCCGACGGCCGACCGGCACCGCAACGGCGGCCGTGCCCTTGGAGACGCTACCCGCCGCCGCGCGCACCGAGCTGCCGGTGATCAACAGGACGCCGCCGAGGAAGAGCACGCCGAGCACGACGATCGCGCCGGCCGAGGCGAGCAGGCTGCGCAGCGGCTCGCCGACCAGCGCACCCAGCCAGCCGCCTGCCCGGCCAAGCGTGTTGGACCCGCCGAAGATCTTGCCCGACGAATTGCGTACGACGTGGAGCATGCCGAGGATCGAGAGCGACGTGAGGCCCCAACCGACGACGAGGCGTGTGCGGTGCTCGCTGCGACCCTTGCGAACGAGGGCCACGCCGACCGACACGAGCATCACCGGCACCATGTAGCGACCGACCCCGGTGAACCAGCCGACGACGGTCTTCACCCCGCGGCCGAACGGCCCGGCCAGATCGAGGTACATGGCGAGGCCGAGCACGACGCCGGCGGCGATGAACGCGAGTCCGATGAACTCGTCCTCCCTGCCGCCGACGGCCTGCTTCAGGTCCGCGGACGCCTTGCCCCGCCGTGTGGGCGCGGGGGCGGCCGCTTTCGTGCGCTGGTTGCGCTGACCTTGGGATGCCATCGCCGTCACGGTACCAAGGGGGTGCGCGCCAGGACGCGCATCACTGCACCGGGTTGACCGACTTCACCGCCCCGTCGGGTCCGACGAGGATGTCGAGGCCCCCGCCGCACTGGGCCGATGTCAGCACCCCGTACTGCACGTTCCCCTTGCCGTCGCCGTTGACGTAGAAGGACTCGAGGATCGCCGCCGGGATCTGAGTACGGACCACCGAGAACACCTTGTCGGCATGGAAGTGCAGGTCGGCCTTGGTGAACGTGCCGCCGTTGGCCTTCTGCGGGCCTTTGGAGGTGAGCGTGCCGTCGGCGTACAGCCAGTTCTGGGTGAGCGTGGCGTTGTTCAAGGCGACGAAAAGGTTCACCACCCTTGCCGTGGCGTTCACCTCGAAGTACTGCTGCGCGGCGCCGAGCTTGGCCTCCAGCGCATCGATCGCGACGGAGATCTTGGCCACATCGGGCAGGTCGGCGGTCGCCTGCCCCGTGCCGTTGGCGTTGTCAGTGCCGTTGGCGTTGTCAGTGCCGTTGGCGTTGTCAGTGCCGTTGGCGTTGTCAGTGCCGTTGGCGTTGCTGTTGCAGATCGTCACCGGCGTGGTCGAGGTGGGCGCGCCCGAGGTGCTGGCGCAGGCGCCCAGCACACGACCGAGGGTGAAGGTGAGGGCGAGGGCGACCGCAGCGCGACTCACCCGACCGACCATGGGCCGCAGGTTACGACCGAGCGTCGGGTACCGACAATCTGGCGCGGGCGCGCCGGGTGATCACGAACAGGCCGACGAGCTGCAGACCGCCGAAACCAACCAACCACCAGGTGCCGGAGAAGTGGGACACGCTGACGGGGGCGACGAACGGACCGATCTCGGGGATCGGCGCGCCCACCTGGCCACCGGGCGCAGGTGCCTCCGAGGCAACCCTGGGCGCCGTCGTGGGCGGCGCGGGGTCGGTGGCGCGGGCGATCGAGGGCCCGGCCAGAACGACAGCCAGAACGACAGCCAGAACGACAGCGAGAACGACAGCGAGAACGACAGCCAGTGCTCCAACGGCAGCGCGCAGAGGCGTCAGGCAAATTGCCTTCATCGGCTGGCAATGTACGCTCTTCGCGACTTCATCTCCACGGTCCGTGAGACCCATTCACGGAGAGTACCCGACCCAACACGCTCTGAACAGGGGCGACCCGAAACGACGCTCCGTCTTTACGCTTCCCTGACGTCACGCCTCCATGACGTCACGCCTCCATGACGACTGGGACGATCATCGGTCGGCGCTTCGTTCGCTCGTTGACGAACTTGCCCACGGTCCGGCGGACGTCGCGCTCCAACGATTCGACGTCGCGGATGCCAGACGCCAGCGACTTCTCGACCGCGTCGCTCACCCGGTCGCACGCCTCGTCCAGCAGATCCTCGGCCTCGGGTGCATACACCCAGCCGCGGGTGATGATCTCCGGCCCGACCAGCACCTTTCCGGTCTCCACGTCCACGGTGACCACCACCACGACCACGCCCTCCTCGGCCAGCACCTTGCGGTCGCGCAGCACCCCCTGGCCGACGTCGCCGACGATGCCATCGACGTACAAGAAACCGGCGGGCACACGGCCAACCGCGGTCAGGCCGGCGTCGCTCAGTTCCAGCACGTCGCCGTCCTCGCACACCATCACGTGGTCGCGGGCCACGCCCATCAGGTAGCCGAGCTTGGCGTTGGCGACCATGTGCCGGTACTCACCGTGGATCGGTACGTAGAACTCGGGACGGGTGATGGAGAGGTACGTCTTCAGCTCATCGGCCTGGGCATGGCCGGTCGCGTGCACGTCGGCGACGCCCGAATGGATCACCTCGACGCCGGCACGGAGCAGGTCGTCGATCACGCGATTGACGTTGCCCTCGTTGCCGGGGATGGCGTGGCTGCTGAGCACCACGGTGTCGTGCTCGCCCACCTTCACCCACTTGCTCTCGCCGCGGGCCAGCAGCGCCAGCGCCGACATCGGTTCGCCCTGTGAACCGGTGGACACGATGCACACCTTCGCGGGCGGGTACTTGTCGGCGTCCTCGATGTCGATCAGCGACGCGTCGGGGATGCGCAGCACGCCGAGCTCGCGGCCCATGCGCACATTCTTCTTCATGCTCAGGCCCAGCGTCGCGACGACCCGCCCGGTGGCGACGGCCGCATCGGCGATCTGCTGGATCCGGTGGAGGTGGCTGGCGAAGCTGGCGGTGATGATCCGCCGACCCTGCTGCTCCATGAACAGGCCGCGCAGGACCGCACCGACGCTGGTCTCGCTGGGGGCGTGCCCGTGCTCCTCGGCGTTCGTACTGTCGGCCATCAGCAGGCGGATGCCTTCGGTGGTGGCGATCGCACCGATGCGGCCGAGGTCGGTTCGCCGCCCGTCGACCGGTGTGAGGTCCAGCTTGAAGTCGCCGGTGTGCAGGATCACACCCTGGGGGGTATGCAATGCGATCGCATGCGCGTGCGGCACGGAGTGCGTCACCGGGATGAACTCGACGTCGAAGGGGCCGATCATCAACCGCTGGCCGTCCTTCACGGTGATCAACTCGGTCTTGCCGAGCAGACCCGCTTCCTCGATGCGGTGCCGGGCGAGGCCCAACGTGACAGCGGAGCCGTAGATCGGGAAGCTCAGCTCGCGCAAGAGGTACTGCAGTGCGCCCACGTGGTCTTCGTGACCGTGGGTGGCCACGACCGCGACGATGTCGGCGGCACGCTGGCGCAGCCACGTGAAGTCGGGCAGCACGAGATCGATGCCGTGCATGTCGGCATTCGGGAACATCAGGCCGCAGTCGATGAGCATGACCTTGCCCTCCTGCTCGATGGCCATGCAGTTGCGGCCGATCTCACCGAGACCGCCGAGGAAGACGACGCGAACGGACGACGCCATCACAGACCGCGTCGCGACTGCAGGTTGGCGAGCACCTGTGGAGCGCGTTCATCGACGAACGCCGGCGCCGGCCCCATCGGCAGCCGCGCCTGGCCGACCTTGAAACCCATGTGCCGCATCATCGCCTTCGTCGGGATCGGGTTGGGGGCGTCGTCGCCGGTCTCGAACGCGAAGCTCTCCAGGAGTCGGGCGTTGACCGCGCGGGCGGCCACCGGGTCGCCCTTCTCCCACTGGTCGAAAAGGTCCTGGTGGTCGGTGCCGGTCCAGTGCGTTGCCACGCCGATCACACCGACGATGCCACTGGCGAGCAACGGGAGGGTGAGGCCGTCGTCGCCGCTGTAAACCTCGAAGCCGTCGGGTGCGTTGGCGATGAGCACCGCCGTCTCGCCGGGGTTGCCGGCCGCGTCCTTCAGGGCGACGATGCTGGGCACCTCGCGCGCCAGCTTCAGCAGGACGCCGGTGGCGATCTTGCGACCGGTGCGCACCGGGATGTCGTAGATCACCTGCGGTAGCGGCGATGCAGCAGCCATCGCCCGCAAGTGCGCCTCGATGCCCGCCTGCGACGGCCGGTTGTAGTACGGGCAGAGAGCAAGGATGCCGGCCGCACCCAGAGCCGTCGCCTCCTTGGTGAGGTGCACCGAATGCGCCGTGTCGTTGGTGCCGCTGCCGGCGATCACCGGGATCGACACCGCTTCGATGACCGCCGCGAACAACGACAGGCGTTCGTCGTCGGTGAGCACAGGCGCCTCGCCCGTGGTGCCGGCGACCACGAGACCGTCGTTGCCGTTGTCCTGCAACCAGCGGGCCAGACGTTGCGCCTCATCGAGGTCGAGCGCACCGTTGTCGTCGAACGGCGTGATCATCGCCGAGAGAACTCTGCCGAATCGTGCCATCAGAACGAGCCTTCCGCTGAGCGGTCGATGCCTTGAGTGAGGATCAGATCCTCGTGCAACTCCATCCACACATCGTGATAGCTGCCGCACATCACGCCGGTGAACATTTTCGTTTCACCGTTCACCACGGCCTGGCACGTGCGTGCCAGCCGCGGTCCGTACGGACCCAGCCGGGCCAGCACGTCGCCCATGCCGGCCACCACCGGCGCCACGTCGGCGTCGATGGCGACGAGGCGTTGCACGACGGCGTCGTCGTACTCGGTGTCGGTGTGCTCGTTGGGCGTGCCGTCGCGGAGCTGCCAGTCGCCGCACAGCGCCTTGAAGCGGTCGTTGAGCGCGAGGAACGCGTGATACGGCTCGCGCAACAACTCGGTCATGTGCGAGCCGCCGACGTCTTCGGCGAGCGCGATGTGATGTTCCTCGCGACCGACCGACGTGAGCTGCCACAGCTCGCGCGCCTCACGGAACTGTGCCCACTCTCGCGACTTCAGGCCCTCGAGGTGTTCGACCACGACCGGCAACGGAAGGTCGGCGACCTCGGCGACGGTCTCTGCCTTGGCGAAGCCCTTGATGCGCAGCGCGTGGAACGTGCGGAAGAAGGGGTCGGACGCGTTGGACATCGACCGCCATCGTAGTGGACGACGCCCCGCCGTTCTGCGGCCAACAGCTCGAGTGCGGTGGGTGTCGTGCGGTGGGTGTCGTGCTTGGCGGGGTCAGGACGCGGCCGGGTCGGCGACGTCGGCGCCCAGTTCGAACGCCGTGTACTCCTCGCCGGTGTCGGCCCAGTCCTCGAACTGGATGACGCCCATCTCCTCGAAGCGCCGACGCAGCCACTGATCGTTGCGATCCAGCAGGCCGAGCTTCTTGCAGTTGGGCACGATCTTGCTGAACAGCATGCTCTGGAACACCACTCGCGTGGGGTCGGCGATCACCAGCGGGAGGATGTCGCGGGTGTTGACGCCCATGCGCTCCCAGACCTCCTGCGACATGAAGCGGTCGCGCATGCGGATCGCGGCTTCGTAGGCGAACTCCTGACGCTCGAGCATCTCGGCGTCGGTCATCTGGTCGTACGCCTCCTTCAGCGACAGCACACCGAACGCCACGTGGCGCGCTTCGTCGCTCATCACGTACCGCAGGAGCTGCTTGAGGAGTGGCTCGTTGGTGAACTGGTGCTGGAAGCCGAACGCGGCGAGCGCGAGACCCTCGACCATCACCTGCATGCCGAGGTAGGTCATGTCCCAGCGGCTGTCGTTGATGATGTCGTCGAGCAGCATCCGCAGGTGGATGTTCACCTGGTACTGGCCACCCATCTTCTCGGCGAGGTAGCGGGCGAACACCTCCACGTGGCGGGCCTCGTCGACCACCTGGGTGCTGGCGTAGAGCTTGGCGTCGTACCACGGCACGGTCTCGACGATCTTGGCCGTGCAGATCAGCGCGCCCTGCTCGCCGTGCATGAACTGGCTGAGGTTCCAGATCTTGCTCTCAATGCCGAACTCCAACCACTCCTTGTCGGCCCACTTCTCCACCGGCGTGCCGATGTACACGCTGGGGTCGACGCCGGTGCCGATGAGGGCTTGGTCCTCGATGACCGACTTCTCTACGTCCACGTCGAGGTGCCACGGCAGGTCGGTGGTGGCGTTCCACTGGCCGGTCTTGGCCTTCTCGTACAGCTTGCGCAACGCCGGCCGCTGCAGCGAGTAGTCCCAGGTGAAAATCGTGTCGGCGTTGTTCTTCACCACGTGCTCGATCTCGTTCGGGTCGGCGTTCGGGATCGCGAGGATCGCGTCGATGTCGTTGATCTCGGTGCGACCGATGAGTGCTTCGTTGTTGTGGGTGACGGTCATGTCGGGGGTCAGCTCCTGATGAGGGCGGCGGTGAAGGCCGGGAGGATGAAGGTGGTGATGAAGGTGCGCGCTGATTCGGCGTCGCCGAGATCGACCTGGTCGGACGGGGCGAGGAAGTAGCTGATGACGAGTCGGGCGAGCAGTTCGACGAGTCGGGCGGACTCGCGTCGCGGCAGGTATTCGTCGACCAGCGGCACGAGGAACACGGTGGCTACGCGGATGATCCGCGGCAGGCCGTCGACCGTCAGCTGACCGAGCGTATCGCCGGGCTCGCTGGCGAGCATCGCGGCGAGGTGCTGGTCGCTACGGAGCTCGTGCGTCGCGGCGACGACGATCCGGACCAGGAGGTCCTCGATGTTCTCGGCGTAGTCGAGGTGGCCCGACAGGCGGGTGAAGAAGTCTTCCAGCTCACGCACCCGCAACGAGTCGAAGAGCACTTCTTTGCCACCGGGGAACATGCGATAGAGGGTCGCGCGGGAGACACCGGCCTCGTTGGCGATGTCGTCGATCGTGACCTTGGCGATCCCCCAGTGCTCCACGCATGCCTTGGCAGCGTTGAGCACGCGGGTCTCGACGGTCAAGTGTGATGAGGTCCCCTGCACCATTGCGGTGAGACACTAAGACAGAAACCGTCTCACCGTCAAGCAGAACCTCCGTCTCCTAACCGGCGGTGTGCACGATGAGCAGGTTGCACGGCGAGTGGTGGGCGATGCGATTGGGCACGCTGCCGAGCACGAAGCGCTTCACCCCGGACATGCCCCGGTTGCCGACCACCAACAGATCGGCCTCGATGTTCGTCGCCACGCCGATGAGTGCATCGGCAGGATCGCTGCGCACGAGATGCTTCTCGGCGGTGATGCCTGCGCTCGTGCACAGCGCGGCCGCCGCGTCGAGCACCGAGGTGCCGTGGTCGGCGAGACCGACGTTCAGCCGATCGAGGTCGACGACCGGGCCGCCCGAACCTGCCGACATCGCCGCCATGCCGAGCGACACGTCCTGGTAGGCGTGCACGAGGTGGAGCGTCGCTCCCCCGGCCTTGGCCAGGTCCATCGCATGTTCCACCGCGATCTTCGCAGTGTCCGACCCATCCGTACCGACGACGATCCTGGTGTACATCTGCGGGATCGTGTCACCTGCACGGGCCGCGCACAAGAATCAACCGGTCTTTCGACCGCTCGTGATCCCGCACACGACTTTTCGATGCAGGCACAACCGCACCTCGCTCGCGAGGCGTGTCTCGTCCCATCCGTTCATGAAGTCGGCGTGGCCGGAGACGAGACCACCACTCGACAGCTCGAGCCCCACCGTCGGGCCCGATGCCGGATACTCGACGCTGAACTGCAACTGGGGAATCGCCACGGGGTAGCCAGGCGGGCATTCACCCTTCGAGCTGTACGCGATGTGGGTGTGGTGATCCGAGCTGTCGAGGTGCACGCCGTCCCAACAGTCGGGGAACGTGATCAACAGGCGCAGGTTTCGGTCGGTGGTGCACTCGGGCGGGAGCACGTTCCGCTCGATGCCGGTGCCGCAGGTCCACGCGACGATGGAGAGGGGCTGCGGCTTCGTCGCGCCGGCATTGCCTGCGACCATCATCATGCCCGTCGGGAACGGCTGCACGGTCGCCGGGTCCACACCGATGCCGGGGCGGTAGTACGCGGTGCTCTTCACCGGTGTGATCATCGTGTCGTTGCGCAACAGCGCCGGCGCCCAGTACGCAGCCCTGTCCAGTTGCTGATCGCAGGTGGTGCCGTTCAGCGCCAGCGATGCCACTGTGGTGTACGCGTCGACCTTGGTGTTGCCGAAGAACACGTGGAGGTGGCTGGCGCCGGGCTCGCCCGGGTGGACGATCGGGTCGTCCTCACCCGAGTGGCTGAACCCGCACTCGACCACGAACTGGGGCACTGCGCCTTGCGGACCGGCGATGGGATGATCCGGCCGCCCGAGCGAGGTGTTGTCGGGGTGCACGTGGGTCGGCAACGCCGTCCCGCTCGCGGCGGAGCAGGCTGCGAGCACCACGCCCGCGGTGACCGCGACGCACGCAACGAACCGGCAAGCCCGCATCAACGGCGGATCACGCCGGCTTGGCTGGCACGGTGATGCTCGCCAGGTCGACCTTGAACGGAACATCGGTGGCCGGATGCGCGGGGGCCGAGGCCGCGTCGGGCATCTGCTCCTGTGGTTGCAACGCCGGCAGCGTGGCCGTCTTCCAGTCCACCGACGGTGGGGCGGTCTTCTCGTCCTCGAGCCAGCGGATGATCGGGTACTCGCCGTCCTTCCAGTCGCCCGAGCCGGTCGCGTCGCACGGGGCGAGCGTCTCGAGGTTGTTCGGGCGGGTGATCGTGAACGTGTTCTTGTCGAAGCAGTTGCCCAGCGTGGAGGTGTCGGTACCTGCCGAGGCAACGAGGAGGTCCGCCTCGCGGTTGTTCTCGAGCACGTTGCCGATCACCCGGTTCTGCTGCGAATCCCAGAGGATTGCGCCACCGGGGTTCACGGGCGTGTGCAGCTTCTGGTCGGCGCACGTGGTCGCCCACTGGTCGGGCGTGGGCGCCTTGTCGTTCGGGTCCTGCTCCAGGAACGGCACCAACCCGATGCCGCTCTTGTTGTGGTCGAAGACCCGGTTGCGTTCGATGTCGTTCTTCACCGCGCCCGCGCTCAGGATGCCGTTGCCCATCGCCAGCAGTGCAACCTCGATCGACGGCGTGTCGGGCTGGTTGTTCGAGTAGACGAGGTTGCCGATGATGGTCGTCTCCCGGTTCGGGTAGCACAGCTCGTAGCTGCCGCTGTTCGGCACCACACCGGCGCGGTTGAAACGGAACGTCGAGTTGATGATCAGCAGGTTGCCGCCCGAGTTCGTGCCGGAGTACCCGAGCCCGTTGTGTTCGCTGACCGCATGGTCGAGCACGGCGTTGCACGGGAAGCACTCGCCGATGTACACACCAGCGTCGGGGCTGCCGGCGGCGTAGACGTTGTCGATCTCGCCGTTGATCGAATCGAACGCGTACACGCCGTAGTCGCCCGTGCGGTAGGCGGTGAGGTACGAGCCGCGATAGCCGTCCACCCCCGTCCAGAAGAAGCCGTTGTGGGTGTAGTTCTGCGCGGTCATGTTCTCGACGGCGACGTGTTTCGCGCCGAGCACACGTACGCCGTTGTCGAGCGTGAAGCCACCGTCGAGGATCACGGCGTTCCGATCCAACCCGCGGATGGTGAGGTCATCGGTGGCGACCTGCACTGCCTCCTTGTACGTACCGGGCTTGATCAGGATGAGCGCACCGGGTTTGGCGGCATCGACCGCCTTCTGGATCGTCGGGTAGTCGTCGGGGACCATCAACGGCTTCGGCCCCGGCGTCGTCGTGTCGGGCGCGCTCGGCAACGTCGTGGAGAGCTGCGGCGCAGCCTGCGTGGTGTTCGAGGCCTTGTTGGAGCCTCCGCACGCGGCGAACACGAGTGCCGCCGCAGCGCAGACGGCGAGGAGTCGACGGGTCATGTGAGTGGTCCTTGTCCTTGAGTGCCGGGTTCTTGAGTGCCGGGTTCTTCAGTGGCGGGTCGTTCAGTGGCGGGTCGTTCAGTGGCGGGTCGTTCAGTGGCGGGTCACGGCGCGGTCACCGTGATGGTGGCGAACATGCCCGCCTTCGGTGAGCCGTGGATGGTGCAGTAGTAGACGTAGGTGCCCGGGCGATCGAACACGCGACCGTACGTCGCCTTGGGCTGGAACGCGGAGTCGAGCGCACCCCACGTGGTGGCTTTTGGGTCGCCCGCGGGAACGATGTTGTGCGGGTTGCGACCGTTGTTGGTGAAGACCACCTTCGTGCCGGCTACCACGCCGAGGTTGCCGGGCAGGAAGTTGTTGTCGAGCGCGATGATGCCCTTGGCGGTGCCGTTCGTGGGATACGTGACCGCGCTCGTGGGCTGCGGCGGCTGTGTGGTGGTGGTGGCCGTGGAGAGCGCGTCGTTGGGGTCCGAGCCGCACGCGGTGAGGCTCGCGGCGAGCGCGACCGTGGACCCGACGATGAAGTTCCGGAACAACGCTCAGCCCCCAAGATCCGCGGCCCCGCCGACAGGCCCCTAGTGTGCGACGCGTGACCGACGCCGAGCAAATCAGCACCGAACCCACGCCGCGTTCGGGCCCGTTCTGGGTGGTCGGGTTCGTGGTCCTCGTCGTGTGTTCGAACGTGGCGGCCGCCAGCTGGGCGAGGCTGGCGAAGCCTCATCCGCTCGGGTTGCTCTGGTTGTCGTCGCGAAATCGCTTCCTCGTGATCACCGCGCCGTCCTCGCATGTGGTTCCCTGGGCGCTGGTGGGTGCGGCGAGGCTGTTCGTCGCGGCGATCGTGTGCCACATGATCGGCCGCTGCTACGGCGACCGTGCACTGCGCTGGTTCTGGCGGTTCCTCGGCATGCCGCCGGAGCAGGTCGCGAAGTTCGAGCAGCAGATCGCCAAGGCCGAGTGGTTCGTCGTGCCGTTCTTCGTCGGCAGCAACATCGTGTGGGCCCTCACCGGCGCAGCAGGTACCAGCTGGAAGCGCCTGGCTCCGATGTTCGCCATCGGCGCGGCGGCGCGGCTCGCGCTGCTGTGGT
This sequence comes from Actinomycetota bacterium, assembly GCA_043759015.1. GTDB lineage: Bacteria > Actinomycetota > Acidimicrobiia > Acidimicrobiales > Ilumatobacteraceae > UBA668. The sequence continues at coordinate 5,880 of JAYVMH010000014.1, read as the reverse complement.
GGCTGGCCGATGCCTTCCGCAGTCAGCTGACGAGCTTCATCACCTGGACCAGCAGGTACCAGTGGTGGATCATCGGCGGCTCGGTCGTGTTCGTGGTGCTCGCCAACGTCCGCAACTTTCGCGCGGGTCGTTGAGGAACCGGGTCGTTGAGGAACCGGGTCGGTCGCCGTGTCAGAATCCCCCAATGGCTCAGACTTCCCTCGGGGGCAACCCCATCCACACCGTCGGTGAACTCCCCAGCGTCGGCGCGCCGACACCGTCGTTCACGCTCACCAAGGGCGACCTCACAGATGTCACACCGGCCGATTACGAGGGCAAGCGGGTCGTGCTCAACATCTTTCCCAGCATCGACACCGCTGTGTGCGCGACGAGCGTGCGTCGGTTCAACGAGCTTGCGTCCAGCCTCGACAACACCGTGGTGCTGTGCGTGTCGGCCGACCTGCCGTTCGCCGGCAACCGCTTCTGCGGCGCCGAAGGCCTCGCCAACGTCGTCACCGCCAGCACCTACAGGGGCGACTTCGGCGACGCATACGGCGTGAAGATGGCCGATGGCCGGCTCAGAGGGCTGATGGCCCGTGCGGTGGTCGTGCTCGACGAGCACGGCACGGTGGTGCACAGCCAGCTCGTAGCTTCGATCGGCGAAGAACCCGACTACGACGCGGCCGTCGCCGCCCTGGGCTGACCCCGGCTTCAGAGACCGAGAAGGGGCTCGAGGCTCAGCGTCAGGCCGGGGTGGTCGGCGATGCGCTTGCAGCCGAGCACCACACCGGGCATGAAGCTCACACGGTCGTAGCTGTCTTGACGGATCGTGAGCGACTGTCCGTTCGCTCCGAGGATGACCTCCTGGTGGGCGACCATGCCGCGCATCCGGACCGCGTGCAACCGGATGCCCGCCGGGCCGAGGGCGCCCCGCGCCCCCGGATACACCTCGTGCTGGGTGGGGTCGGGCGCCCACTGCCCCTTGGCGCCGGCCATCCGACGCGCCGTGGCCACGGCGGTGCCCGACGGCGCATCGATCTTCGCATCGTGGTGCATCTCGATGATCTCCGCAGTCTCGAAGAATGGCGCGGCCAACTCGGCGAAGCGCATCATCAACACCGCGCTGATCGCGAAGTTGGCCGCGATCAGACAGTTGCTACCGCTGAACTCCTGACGGAACAGTGCGATGTCGTCGTCGTCGAGCCCGGTAGTGCCGACCACGGCGTGCATGCCGTGCATCGCGAGCCAGGGCAGCGTGACCCGCGCGGCCGCGGCGAGGGTGAAGTCGACCACGACGTCGCACTGCGCCTCGGCGAGGGCCCGGAGCTCACCGGCAATCGTGATGTCGTGGACGATGGCACCACTCGACTTGGGGTCGACCGCGGCAACCAGCTCCAACGCCGGGTCGGCCGACACCGCATCGCACACCATGGCGCCCATGCGCCCCCCTGCTCCCACCACACCCACTCGGATCGCGTTCATGGGAGGGAACGTAGTTGCTGCCGGATCAGGCAGAACAACGGTATGAGCTTCTCCGAGCCCAGCAACTCACCGAGTTCAACCAACCGTCAGGCGCGAAACCTGCTCAGGCAGTCGGGCCGACGGTGACCACGAGCGGGTCGACCGCCAGCACCTCGCGAAGGACTCGCCGCACGGCGTCCTGGTCCACCGCTGCCCAGCGGGCGACCTGCTCGGGGATGGTGCGCACGGTGCCGGTGGTGATCAGTTGACCGGCGGTGCGACCCATACGTGCCCCTGTGTCCTCCAGGCCCATCTCGAACGCGCCGGTGAGATAGCCCCGGGCGATGTCGAGTTCGTCGTCGGTGATGCCGTCGGCGACGAGCCGGGCGAGCTCGTCGCGCAACAGCGCCTGCACGACCTCGGAATGTTCCGGCTGGGTGCCCGCATACATCTGGAACACGCCCGCGTCGTCGAAGGCGGACACGCCGCTGTACACGGCGTAGGCAAGGCCGCGCCGCTCGCGGATCTCCTCGAACAGGCGACTGGAGAGCCCGCCGCCGAACGCGTGGTTCACGACATCGAGCGCCTCGCGCCGCGCGTCGGTGCGCGCGATCGCCCGGCTGCCCATCACGATGTGCACCTGCTCGGTGTCGTCGTCGACCCGCATGTCGGTGCCCACGGCGCCCGGCGCGTCGCGGCCCGGGCGAACGCCGCCGCGGGCCACGCCCGCGAATGACGACTCGATCAGGCCGAGCAGCTCGTCGTGTTCCAACGGACCGGCCGCGGCCACGACCATGGATTCTGCCCGGTAGTGCCGGGCGAAGAACGCACGCACGTCGTCGGGGGTGATGGCCTGCACGTGCGCACGGTCGCCGCCCGGGTCGCGTCCGAGCGCGTGACCGTGGAAGATCTGGCCGGCGAACAACCGATGAGCGACATCGTCGGGCGAGTCGTCGTCCATCGCCAACTCCTCCAGGATCACCTGCCGCTCGGCTTGCACGTCCTCGTCGCGCAACGCGGGCCTGGTGAGCACGTCGCCCAGCAGCTGCACGCCGAACTCGGCATGCCGTGCCGGGAGGCGGCAGTAGTAGGCGGTGTACTCGCGGGAGGTGAACGCGTTGAAGTCGCCGCCACGGCGGTCGACATCGCGCGACAGCTCCTGAGCACTGCGTGTGTCGGTGCCCTTGAACAACAGGTGCTCGAGGAAGTGACTGACACCGCCGATGGCCTCCGGTTCGTCGCGTGAACCGACGCCGACCCAGACCCCGGTGGCCACCGACAGCGTGCCCGGCACGCGTTCGGTGGCCACCGTCAGGCCGGAATCCAGTTGGGTGATGCGCAGCCGAGTCAAGACCGAAGGCTCACGAGTCAGCGATGGCGGCGGCGGCCGCCGCGGTCGCCGCCTCGATCACCGCGGTCGACGCGGTCGCCACGGTCGACGCCGGCGTTGCCGCCGGACTCGCCGCCGGGGCCGAGGTCGCCCAGCTCGCCGGCCAGTTCGGCATCGAACGCGTCGTCGAACGACACGGCCACCGCACCATCGGGCGCCGGGGCCGCGGCGCGCTCGCCACGATCGGCACGATCACGAACGCCACGGTCACCACGATCAGCACGGTCACCACGATCACCACGATCACCACGGTCACCACGGTCACCGCGATCAGCACGGTCACCACGATCGCTGCGACCGGCCGAGGACGAAGCACCCTCGGGGATCACCGGATCCCACGAATCGCCCGGGGTGAGGGACACCTTGCCCTTCTCGTCGATCTCCTCGACGATGACATCGATCTCCTGACCGCGGGTGAGCACGTCTTCGACGTTGTTGATCCGCTTTCCCTTGCCGAGCTTGCTGATGTGCACAAGGCCGTCGCGGCCGGGAAGGATGTTGACGAACGCACCGAACTTAGTGATGTTCACGACCCGACCCGGATACAGCTTGCCGACCTCGGCCATCGGCGGCGACACGATGGCGAGGATGCGAGCCTTCGCGTCCTCCATCCGCCATGCCTCGACAGCGCCGATGGTGACGATGCCCTGGGCGCCGTCGTCGTCGACCGCGATGTCGGCTCCGGTCTCCTGGGTGATCGTGTTGATGACCTTGCCCTTGGGCCCGATGACCTCACCGATCTTGTCCATCGGGATGGTGATCGTGATGATCTTCGGTGCGGTCGCCGCCACTTCGGCGCGGGGCTCGGCGAGGCAGGCGTTCATGTTGGCCAGGATCTGGGTACGGGCTTGCTTGGCCTGATCGAGTGCGGCTGCCAACACGTCGGCGGGGATACCGTCGATCTTGGTGTCGAGCTGCAGGGCGGTGATGGCGTCGGCGGTGCCTGCCACCTTGAAGTCCATGTCGCCGAACGCGTCCTCGGCACCGAGGATGTCGGTGAGGGTGATGTACTTGCCCTCGGCGTAGACGAGGCCCATCGCGATGCCGGCCACTGCGGCACGCACGGGAACACCGGCGTCCATCAGCGCCAGCGAGCCGGAGCAGACCGATGCCATCGAGGTGGAGCCGTTCGACGCGAGCACTTCGGCCACGAGGCGCAGGGCGTAGTTGAACTTTTCGCGGTCCGGCAGCACCGGCAGCAGCGCGCGGGCGGCGAGCGCGCCGTGGCCGATCTCGCGACGCTTGGGCGAACCGACGCGGCCGGTCTCGCCGTTGGCCCACGGGGCCATGTTGTAGTGGTGCATGAAGAGCTTCTTCGTCACCGGCTCGAGCGTGTCGAGCAGCTGGTTCATGCGCGGCATACCGAGCGTGGCCACGTTCATGACCTGCGTCTCGCCACGCTGGAACAGACCGGAGCCGTGGGCCGTCGGCAGCACGCCGACCTCGGCCGTCACCGGACGCAGATCGGCCGGGCCACGCCCGTCGATGCGGATGCCTTCGCTGACGACGCGCTTGCGCACGACCTTCTTGGTGACCGAGCGGACGGCCTCCTTGATCTCCTTCTCGCGTCCGGCGAACTTGCCCGGCTTCTCGGAGGTGCCGGCGAGGTCGGCGAGGGTGTCAGCGACGACGGTGTCGGTGGCCTCGTTGCGATCGGCCTTCACCGCGATCGACTGGGCGGCGCCGAGCTTCTTGGCCGCGAACTTCTCGACGGCGGCGAACACGTCGTCGCCGTAGTCGAGTACCGGTGTGTAGGCGAGCGGCGGGCGCTTGCCCGACTTGCCGACGAGCTCACGCTGGAGGGCGATCGACTCCTTGATCCAGGTCTTGCATGCTTCGAGCCCGCTGGCGATGACCTCTTCGGTCACCTTCGGGGCGCCGGCCTCGTAGAAGCTCCACGCCTTCTCGGTGCCACCGGCCTCGACCATCATCACGGCGACATCGCCGTTCTCGAGCTCACGCCCGGCCACGACGAGCTCGAAGGTGGACTCGTCGCCCTCTTCGTAGGTCGGGTGCGGGATCCAGGTGCCGTCCTGGCTGTAAGCCAAGCGCACGGCGCCGATCGGGCCGTCGAACGGGATGCCCGAGATCATCAGCGCGGCGGAAGCGGCGTTGATGCACAGCACGTCGTGCGGGTCGACCTGGTTGGCACCGATGACGGTGAGCACGACCTGGGTCTCGTTGCGGAACCCCTCGGCGAACGCCGGGCGCAACGGCCGATCGGTGAGCCGGCAGGTGAGGATCGCGGCCTCGGTGGGCCGGCCCTCACGACGGAAGAAGCTGCCGGGGATCTTGCCGGCGGCGTACGCCCGCTCCTCGACATCGATCGTGAGGGGGAAGAAGTCGATGCCCTCGCGCACGCCCTTGGAGGCGTTGGCGGTGGCGAGGACCGTGGTGGTGCCGATGGACGCGACGACCGCGCCCTGGCTCTGCTGGGCAAGCTTGCCCGTTTCGAACGCGAGTGTGCGATCGGCTCCCGAGATGGGGGCCGAGACCCTTGCGTGCTTGATCTCGGGGGCGTGCTTGATGATGGGCTCCGACATGGAGCGCTCCTTTCGCCCGACCGGGTCCTCCGGCCGGATATGGAGCGGTGCCGCCGGTTCCCAGTCGGCAAGGTCCCGGTCGCATGGCGCCGGGACGGCGACGAGCGGGGCTTCGGCGACTGACAACCGACTGGGCCACCGCCCGGGTTGTCAGGTCGGTTCTGTTACCGACGCAGACCGAGCTTGCTGACGATCGCCCGATACCGCTCGACGTCGGTGCTGCGCACGTAGTCGAGCATGCGTCGGCGGCGACCGACGAGCATCAGCAGCCCACGGCGGCTGTGATGGTCCTTGTCGTGCGACTTCAGGTGCCCGGTGAGCTGATTGATCCGGTCGGTGAGAAGTGCGATCTGCACCTCTGGCGAGCCGGTGTCGGTACCGTGCAACTGGTTGGTCGTGATCGTGGACTGCTTGGGCAAGAGATTCTCCGTGAGTCGGCCGACCCATGTTCGGGTAGGCACGCCCCCACCGGTCGGCGGGCAGCATCACGTCGCAGCAGGCCGACCA
>JAYVMH010000013.1:0-10354 GCA_043759015.1 Actinomycetota bacterium | reverse complement strand
CGCCGGATCCGTGGCGCCGCACGATCGTCGCGTCGCGGTCGGATCATGCGTGGTCTCGGCCGTCGGGGAACCGGACGGTCGGCGCCGCATCGCCGAGGCTGTGCGCCGGCTGCAGGAGCGAACCGTTGCGATCACGGAGGCCGGCATCGCCTCGGAGATGAACGCTCCCGCCGACGTGGACCCCGATCTCGTCGTCGTGATCGGCTCCGGCCACCGGCTTCCGCCGTCGCTCGTGTGGGAGTTGGCGTACAGCGAGCTCGTGTTCATCGACGTGCCGTGGCGCCAACTGGCCGCCAGCCATCTCGAGGACGCGATCACCTCGTACTCGCAACGTCACCGCCGCTTCGGCGGCGTCGACTAGGCGGGGCAAGAAGCGACCCGGCCATGGCCAGCCACCTCTATCGCGACACCGCCGTCGTCCTGCGCACGTACAAGCTCGGCGAGGCCGATCGGATCGTGGTGCTGCTCACCGAGCACCACGGCAAGGTACGTGCCGTCGCCAAGGGTGTGCGCAAGACCAAGTCGAAGTTCGGCGGCCGGCTCGAGCCGATGAGCCACGTCCACCTCCTGCTCTCGCAGGGACGCGAGTTGGACATCGTCAGTCAGGTCGATGCCGTCGAGACCCTTGCGCCGCTCTTCGTCGATCTCGATCACCTGACGAGCGGGATCGCTGTGCTGGAAGCCGCGGATCAGATGGCGCTCGATCGGGAACCGGTGCCGCACCTGTACCGGATGGTGGTCGGTGCGCTGCGCACGATCGCCGAGCGCAGCGGCCCGCTGGTCGTGCCCGCGTTCTACTGGAAGCTGCTCGCGGCGGAAGGCGTGCGCCCCCAACTGGATGCGTGCGTGCGCTGCGGCGAGCCGGGGCCGATCGTCGCGTTCGACATGGATCAGGGTGGGGTGCTGTGCAAGTCGTGCCGAACGGGCGCGCCACTCAGCGAGGAGGCCCTGGAGCTGATGCGGATGATCCTCGGCGGCCGGCTGAACGACGCCCTCGACGCGCCGCCGTCGCGCGTCACCCACGAGGTCGCGGCACACGCGACTCGGTCGATCGAACACCACATCGAACGCCGCCTGCGCACGGTGGCGATGTTCGAATCGCTCTGACGCGACGTCCAACGGCGACGTCTGACGCGACGTCCAACGTGGACGTCAGGGGAACAGCGGCGGGTGGTCGCAGTTGGAGAAGTCGCCGTAGAGGTGGCGCACGGTCGGGTCGTCGGGCACGGTGATCGACGGCAGCGGCTTGTCGAACTTGATCAGCGTGAAGTTGTGGTGGAACACGGTCTGGGTGACCTTCCACGTGCCGCTCGCGTTCTGGACTGCCTTGTTCGTGGCGTAGAAGCGATGGCCGGCGGACGTGTCGCAGGACAGACCCTCGTACGGTCCGTCGGACGCAAGCCTGCCGGTCCACATCTTGCCGTCGGCGGTGTGCCAGGGCTGGATGCAGTAGTGAACGGTGTTCGTCAGGAACGTGTACACCGCGGTGCCGGCCTTGGTGGCGCCGACGGCGAGCACGGCCACCGCAGGCTTGGTGACAGCACCCAGCGCGTAGTCGAAGTCCTCGAAGCTGATCGTGACGTGGTCGGCGAGACCGATCTGCACCGCAACGTCGCTCTCGCCGCCGTTGGCGAGCAGCGAGTGCACGTGCGGCACCCCTTTGAGGCTGTACTCGGTGACCGTGTCGTCGGCCAGGTCGCCGTCGATGTCGCCATGGATGGTGGCGCTGATGTCCGCGCCGGCGGGAATGCCCGACGCGCCGGGGCACGGTGGCCCGGGCACGGTCGTCGGTGGCGCACTGGCGGGGGCGAGCGTCGTTGCCGGCGCGGGCGCGGTGGTGTCGGGTGCAGGTGTCGTGGTGTCGGGTGCGGGCGTGGACGTGTCGGGCACCGACGTGTCGGGCACCGACGTGTCAGGTGAGGTGATCGGGGCCACACCCACCTGGGTGGTCGTGCATCCGCCCACGAGGACCGCGGTGAGCATCGTGACGGCGAGGAGGCGAGTGGTGCGCATGGACCTCATGCTCGCACTTTTCACGAATCATTTCGTGGCGGCTCGGAGGCGACCCGTAACCTGCCCCGATATGGCTGCCACCGAACTCGACCAGATCGTCAACCTGTGCAAACGCCGCGGCTTCGTGTATCCGTCGGCGGAGATCTACGGTGGATTTCGCAGTAGCTACGACTACGGCCCGCTCGGTTCGCTGATGTTGCGCAACGTGCGCGACGCCTGGGTCCGCACGATGGTCCAGCAGCGCGACGACGTCGTGCTGATCGACGCCGCCATCCTCGCCCCGCCGCAGGTGTTCGAGGCGAGCGGTCACCTCGCCAACTTCAGCGATCCCCTCGTCGACTGTACGAAGTGCAAGCAGCGCTTCCGGGAGGACCACCTCGTCGACGCGAACGTCTGCCCGAACTGCGGTGCGACCGGCAGCTTCACCCAGGCGCGGGCCTTCAACCTGATGTTCAGGACGTACGCCGGTCCGGTCGAGGGCTCGGGTGCCGAGGTGTACATGCGGCCCGAGACCGCACAGGGCATGTTCGTCAACTTCAGCAACGTGCTGCAGACCAGTCGCAAGAAGCCGCCGTTCGGCATCGCCCAGGTGGGCAAGAGCTTTCGCAACGAGATCACGCCCGGCAACTTCATCTTCCGCACCCGCGAGTTCGAGCAGATGGAACTGGAGTTCTTCGTACCTCCCGAGCAGAGCGCGACCTGGTACGAGTACTGGTGCACGGCCCGACTGCAGTGGTACATCGACCTCGGCATCCCGGCCGAGATGCTGACGCTGCGCCCGCACGAGGCCGACGAGCTGAGTCACTACTCGTCGGGCACGAGCGACATCGAGTTCAAGTACCCGTGGGGTTGGGGCGAGCTCGAAGGCGTCGCCCAGCGCACCGACTACGACCTCACCCAGCACGCCAACCACAGCGGTCAGAAGCTGGACTACTTCGACCAGTCGACGAACGAGCGATACGTCCCGTACGTCATTGAGCCCGCGGCCGGCGTCAACCGGGCGATGGCCGCGTTCCTGCTCGCCGCGTACGACGAGGACGTGATCAACGACGAGCCGCGCACGGTGCTGCGGCTCCACCCGCGTCTCGCGCCGTACAAGGTGGCGGTCCTTCCGCTGAGCAAGAAGGACACCCTCACCCCGCTGGCGCGCCAGGTGTTCGCGACGTTGAGCGATCGGTACATGGTGGACTACGACGAGACCCAGGCGATCGGTAAGCGTTACCGGCGCCAGGACGAGATCGGTACGCCGTTCTGCGTGACGGTCGACTTCGAGTCGCTGGAGGACGACGCGGTCACGATTCGCGAGCGCGACACCACCGACCAGGTGCGGGTCCCCCTCGCAAGCCTGGTCGGCGAACTGTCGCAGCGCCTCGGGTTCTGATCAGCCCGGAGGGGCGAAGAACTCGAGCGGGATGTTGTCCGGGTCGCGGAACGACAAGCCCGAGCCGTAGGGCGCATCGACGATGCCGCCGTGCTTGACGCCCAGACCGTTCAGCTTGGCGACCCACTCCTCGAGTTGGGCGCGATTCGCACACCCGAACGCAACGTGATCCAGGCCGGGCCGGCGCTCGTCGCACGGTTCTTTGCTGGACGGCGCAGCGTGTTGATGGATGCCGAACAACGTGCCGCCCATCAGCCAGACGACGTGGTGGAACGGACCCGTGTCTTCGTCGAGGACGGGTTGGGCACCGAAGAGCGTGTTGTACCACGGGCGGCTGCGACCGAGGTCGGTGACGGTCACCGCGACGTGCGCGAGTGCAGGGAAGTCGGACATGCGACCCCTTCTTTCGAACTACTTGATGGGTTGTCGAGCCCGACACTACGTGTTGTCGTCGGCCAGCCGGAACGGCAGCCAGAACGACAACCGCGCGCCGCCGCCGGGGATGTTGCTCGCCGACACCCCACCACCCATGGCCGTCACCAGTTCGCGGACGATGGCCAGGCCGAGCCCGCTCGCGTTCTCCTTGCGCTCGGGTCGTTGACGCGCGGTGTACAGGCGTTCGAACACGTGCGGCAAGTCGCTCGCGGCGATGCCGGGGCCGTCGTCGTCGACGGTCACGACTGCGCGTTCGCTCTCGATTCGGCAGGAGACGTACACGTTGCGGTGGGCGTACTTCCCTGCGTTCTCGACGAGGTTGGCGAGCACTTGGGCGACGCGGTCGGGGTCGGCCATGACGGTCACGGGAGCCGACGTGACGGCGTGGAAGACGACATCGTCGTTCGAGCCGGCCGCTCCCTGGGTGGCGGTGTGGACGGCGTCGGACAGATCCATCCGCATCGGTGTGAACGTGAACGAGCGAGCTTGCAGCTTGGCGAGCTCGAGCAGGTCGGCGACCAACCGCTCGAGTCGACGGGACTCCTGGCGGATCACGGCCGCGGCGCGCTTGGGATCGACGTTGCCGTCGTCGATGGCCTCCGCGTACCCGCGGATGGACGTCAGCGGCGTGCGCAGATCGTGACTCACCGAGAGGAGGAACTGCTGCTCCAGAACCCGGCTGCGCTCGAGGCTGTCGGCCATGTGGTTGATGCTGCGCTGAAGCTCCGCGACCTCGTCGTGGTTCGACGCGTCGGGCTGGGCCACCCGGGTCGACAGTTCACCGGCCGCGATCCGGTGGGCCGCAGCCGCAGCGTCACGGATGGGTCGGCTGAGCCGTCGCCCGACGAGATACGCCGCGCCCAACCCCAGCAGGATCGTGGCGAGGCCCGACAACAGGAACAGGCGGCGGGCCTCGCCGAGACCGGCGTCGATGCGGCGGGTGGCGACGACGAGGAACTCGCGACCCGTCGGTGCCGAGCCGATGGTGGCGGCGAAGGCGACCTTGCCGCCGGTGCCCGAGATGGTGGTGCCGCGTCCGAGTGCTTGGAGATCGGTCGCGGAGAGGGCGACGCCGACGGGGAGTTGGGTGAGGTCGAACGTGCCGGCGGCGTTCGACGTGATGATCGCCACGTCGTCGAGGGGTAGCACGCTGCGCAGGCGAGCGATCAGGCGCACTCGGTTCTTGAGCAGCCGTTGGCCGGCGGGGGTGTCCACCGAGACCCCCACATCGAGGAACTCACCGATGCTGGTGGCGAACTTCGCCGTGTGCGTGCGCAGCTCGGTCTGCGTCGTCGCCCGCGCCCTCACGGTGGCGAGCGCCAGCGTGCCCGCCCCGGCGAGCAGCAGCGTGGCGATCACCACGCCCACGATGACGAGTGCGAGTCGGCGTGTCATGAGAGGACGATGGTGGCAGCCATGTGTGAGGGAACTGTTAACCCAACCGGTAGCCGATGCCCCACACGGTGGCGAGCGGGAGGTCGTCGCCCAGCTTCTTGCGCAGCTGGCGGACGTGGACGTCGACCGTGCGGTCGTCGCCGATCCAGTCGGCACCCCAGACGCCGTCGATCAGTTGCTGGCGCGACAGGGCCAAGCCCTGGTTGCGGGCGAGATGGGCTATCAGGTCGAACTCTCGGGTGGCGATCGCGACGGCCTCGCCCCGACGCAGCACTTCGCGGCGGGCGACGTCGACGACGTAGTCGTCGCCGATGGCGATCGCCGTGTCGTCGGCCCGTGGCTCGATCTGACCGCGGCGCAGGATCGCCTTGACGCGCGCCACGACTTCGCGGGGCGAGAACGGCTTCGTGACGTAGTCGTCGGCGCCCAGCTCGAGGCCGAGGATGCGGTCGATCTCGCCGTCGCGGGCGGTGAGGAACAGGACGGGGACCGAACTTCGGGTGCGGATCCGGCGACAGACCTCGAACCCGTCGATGTCGGGCAGGCCGATGTCCAGCAGCACCATCACCGGCTTGTTCGCCTCGACCAGCTCGAGACCGCGTGTGCCTGTGCCCGCCTGGAGCACTCGGAACCCGGCATCGCGGAGGTACATGTCGAGCAGATCGGCGATGTTGGCGTCGTCCTCGACGACCACGAGATTGCGATCTTGAGGCACGTCACCCATGCTGCCACGCCACTACTGTGCGCTGACGGCATCGTGTGATGCCCCCAACCGTCGAGGTGCATGCGATGAGCAAGGTGACCGTGTGGGCGAAGCTGCCCGTTCAGCCCGGGAAGAAGGACGAAGCCGTGGCCCTCATCCAGGAGGCGCTCGACGCAGTGGAGTCCGAACCGGGCACGCTGCTCTACATCCTTCACGGCGATCCCAACGACGACAACGTCCTCTACTTCTACGACCTGTACTCGGACAACGATGCGCTCGCGTCGCACGGCGGTTCGGCCTGGTTCAAGGCCTACAGCGCGAAGCTCGGGGCCGTCCTGGCCGGTCGGCCGGAGATCAAGATCCTCGCGCCGATCGGTGGCAAGGGCCTCTGACGTTCAGGTGGCGACGTACCTCGACCGGATCCTCGCCCGCCATCGCGAGGCCGCGGCGCACGACACCCGCGACCTGATCACGATGCGCGCCCGCGCCGCGCAGATGCCGCCGACGGGAGGTTTCCGAGCCGCGTTGGTGGGGCGGGATCGGCTAGCGGTGATCAGCGAGGTCAAGCGGCGATCGCCGTCGAAGGGTGATCTCCACGTCGAGCTCGATCCGGCGGCGCTCGCCACGACGTACGAGCGGGGTGGTGCATCGTGCCTGTCGGTGCTCACCGACGAGGAGTTCTTCGGTGGCTCGATCCTCGACCTGCAATCCGCGAAGGCCGCGTGTGCGCTCCCGGTGCTGCGCAAGGACTTCACGGTCAGCCCCTTCGACGTGCTGGATGCGCGGTTGATGGGGGCCGATTGCGTGCTCCTGATCGCCGCGGCCCTCGACCGCCAGGAGCTCATCGACTTCCATCGGCTGGCCGTCGAGATCGGCCTCGACGTGCTCGTGGAGATCCACGACGAGTCCGAGCTCGATGTCGCGCTTGCTGCCGGCGCCACGCTGATCGGTGTGAACCAGCGCGACCTGGTCACGTTCCAGGTGGACCACGATCGGGCCGTGCGGATGGCGGGGGCGATGCCCGACCACGTGGTGAAGGTCGCGGAGAGCGGGGTTCGCGGCGCGACGGATGCGGCCGCGCTCCATGCCGCCGGCTACCACGCGGTGCTGGTCGGGGAAGCACTGGTCACCGCCGGCGACCCGGCGGCAGCCATCGCCCGATTGATCGACGGCGACGGACGGTTGTGAAAACAGACAGGGCCCGCAGCGACCGGCGCGGGTACGGTGGTGGCGCATGTTCGTGAAGATCTGCGGGATCACCAACGAGGACGACGCCCTGTTCGCAGTGGCCATGGGTGCCGACGCCGTCGGGTTCGTGTTCGCGCCCTCCACCCGCCAGGTGGCTGTGCAGCAGGTCTACGACATCACCCGCCGCCTCCCCCCGGAGATCCTGACGGTCGGCGTGTTCCGCGACGAGGTGCCGTCGCGCGTCATCGACGTCGTGAATCGGTCCGGCGTGAAGGCGGCGCAACTGCACGGCCACGAGACGCCGGGCATGGTGGCCGAGGTCGCGGCGCAGATCCGCTGGGTGATCAAGGCGGTGGCCGCAGGTTCACCCGATGCCCGTCGCGCCGACGAGTTCGGCACCGACATGGTGCTGGTCGATGCGCCGAGCCCTGGGTCGGGCTTGGTGTTCGACTGGAGCCTGGTCGACGACGTGGCGGAGGGGCCGCGCATCATCCTGGCCGGTGGGCTCGACCCCGACAACGTCGCCGAAGCGGTGCGGCTCGTGCGGCCCTGGGGTGTGGACGTGTCGTCCGGGGTGGAGAAGTCGCCGGGGAAGAAGGACGCGCTGAAGGTCAAGGCGTTCATCGACCGCGCTCGCGCCGCCGCCCCGCCGCGGCACCTCGGTCCCGACGAGATGCCCTACGACTGGGCCGACGACGAATGACCAGCGTCGCAACGACAGCGAGCGTGCAGCGATGTCCTTGATGGCCGAGCCGTCGTCCACCGGGCGCTTCGGCGAGTTCGGTGGCCGCTTCGTACCCGAGACGCTGGTCCCGGCGTGCCAGGAGCTGGAGGCAGCGTTCGCCGAGGCCTGGGCCGACCCGGCGTTCCGAGCCGAGCTGGACCACGTGCTGCGCACGTACGCCGGCCGGCCGTCGATCCTCACCGAGTGCAAGAACCTCGGCGAGCAGCTCGGCATCCGCCTGGTGCTCAAGCGCGAAGACCTCAATCACACCGGCTCGCACAAGATCAACAACGTCCTCGGCCAGGCGTTGCTGGCGAAGCGGATGGGCAAGCAGCGCCTCGTCGCCGAGACCGGGGCTGGCCAGCACGGCGTCGCCTCTGCCACCGCAGCGGCACTGCTGGGCATGGAGTGCAAGGTGTACATGGGCGCGGTCGACGTGGCCCGCCAGGAGCTCAACGTCTTCCGCATGAAGTTGCTCGGCAGCGAGGTGGAGGCCGTACACAGCGGCAGCCGCACGTTGAAGGACGCCGTCAACGAGGCCATGCGCGACTGGGTGGCGTCGGTGGAGTCCACCCACTACTGCCTCGGGTCGGTGATGGGTCCCCATCCGTACCCGTTCATGGTTCGCCAGTTCCATCGGGTGATCGGCGACGAAGCGCGGGCGCAGAGCATCGAGTTGTTCGGCGATGTTCCCGACGTCGTCGTCGCCTGCGTCGGTGGTGGCTCGAACGCGATCGGGATCTTCAGCGGGTTCGTCGACGACCGCACTCGCCTGGTCGGTGTGGAGCCCGCCGGCGGCGCCGCCGTCAGCCGCGCCCAACCCGGAGTCGTCCATGGCATGCGCAGCTATCTGATGCAGGACGAACACGGACAGGTGCAGGAGGCGCACAGCATCAGTGCCGGGCTCGATTACCCAGGCGTCGGACCCGAGCACTCCTACCTCGCGTCGATCGGCCGGGCCGAGTACCCCAACGTCACCGACGCCGAAGTCATCGAGGCGTTCCAGCTGCTGGCTCGCGCGGAGGGCATCATCCCTGCCCTCGAATGCGCGCACGCGTTGGCCTGGATCCGCAGGGCCGCACCGGAGCTGCGGGGCCAGACCGTGATGATGAACCTCAGCGGCCGCGGCGACAAGGACGTGGCGCAGATGATGGCTGTGCTCGGACGATGACCTCACGGACCGTCGGAACGATGGAGGCCGAGTTCCGCGCCAAGCGTGCGGCAGGCCACAAGCTGCTCGTTCCGTACATCACGGGTGGTCTGCCCGGCTGGCAGGATGCGTTGCGTGCGGCGGCTGCCGGGGGAGCGGACGCGATCGAGATCGGCATCCCGTTCAGCGACCCGGTGATGGACGGCCCAGTGATCCAGAAGGCGTCGCAGATGGCGCTCGAGGCGGGCGCCACGCCGGTCAGCATCTTGCAGGAGGCACGATCACTCGACGTGTCGATCCCGCTCGCGGTGATGACGTACTACAACACGGTCCATCACGCCGGCCACCGGCGCTTCGCGGCGCAATTGGTGCAGGCAGGGATCGTGGCCTGCATCGTGCCCGATCTGCCGCTGGAGGAATCCGGCCCCTGGTGTGAGGCTGCCGACGGCGCCGGCATCGAGACGGTGATGCTGGCCGCGCCGACCGCGCCGGATTCGCGACTGCCGTTGGTCGCCGCCCGCGCCCGGGGCTTCGTCTACTCCGTCGGGCTGCTCGGTGTCACGGGCGAACGCGACACGTTGGCGAGCACCGCGGTCGCGCTGGCTCGGCGGGTCAAGGCGATCACCGACGTGCCGGTGCTGGTGGGCGTCGGCGTGTCCAACGCCGCGCAGGCCCACGAAGCGTCGCAGGTCGCCGATGGCGTCGTGATGGGCGCGTCCGTCGTGCGTCGCCTGCTCGAAGGTGGCGCCGACGCGGTGGGTCAGTTCGTCGCCGAAGTGCGCGCCGCGCTGTAGCCGGTCACGATGGCCTTCGACCCGGAGTGCGACCTGTGCCAAGCCCATCGAATGACGGAGTGGTACTACGAGGACGACCTGTGCTGGGTGGCCGAATGCGAGGCCTGCTGGGTGCCGATGGTGGTCTGGAAATCACACGACCCAAACCCCCTGGAGGAGGTTCGGGTCGTGCTGCTCGCTCGATTGGACGCAATGGTCGCTGAGCATTGTGCTTTCGAGGTGTGGGTCGACGAGAACATGCGAACGATTCCTACGCACTATCACGCCCACGCCCGCCCCCGGGGTGGTTTCTCTGGGTACGGACTCGGCCGTACCTGATGTCACCTGACGGCGCCGATGACCTTCAACATGTCATTGCCTCTCGTTCGCGGGATCTGGCACGGTTCGAGGTCGACGAGAATCGTCAAGACCGAACACGCTCCGTCACGATAACACGGGCAGTGGTGGGTCTTGCAAGGGACTTGAAGATGTTTTCCTTTGACCCATACAATTTTTTTGGCAACGTCTTTACGATTCTTACGGGGGCCATACGATTCTACGTAGCCAAATCAACGCAGAAAGTGGCAATCGG
>JAYVMH010000012.1:0-4689 GCA_043759015.1 Actinomycetota bacterium | reverse complement strand
CGATCGAGTCGTCGAACCGGCCCTGCTCGCGGACGTCGCGCTCGGTCATGTTGTAGACCGCGTCGATCTTGCGGGTGTCGCGAATGCCGAGCGTCATCCCGAAGTTGCGCAGGCGCGCCTTCTCGCAACCCGGCGTGAACGCCCGGAGCGCGGCGATCGCATGCATCGCGCGCCGGCGACCTTCGATCTCGCCAGTCGTCAGGTCGTCCGGGTCGGTGCCGTCGACGCCCGCGAGGTGCACGAGGTTCATGTACGTGAGCTCGCCGGAGTCGTGGATCGCGCCCCACGTGCCGGCGAGCGTGGTGAGATCGGCGGGCACCAGCCCGGCCTCGATGGCGGCGGTGAACGGCTTGTGGAGGAACGGGGAGAACATGTCGTCTTCCTTGCCGCTCGTCTCGATGGCCCACTCGCCGTTGCCGCCCCAGTCCTTGTAGGTCTGCGGGTCGGCGGCGACACCGGCGACGAACTTCTGCTTGTCCACGCCTGCCAGGTGGAACATCACCGACGCTGCCATCAGCCGTTCGCGAGGTGCGTGATGCGTCGGCGCGCCGGCCCGAAACGCGATGTCGGCATCGCCGGTGGCGTCGATGACGCGTCGGGCGAGGATCGCCTCGCGGCCGGCTTTCGATTCGGTGATGATGCCGAGCACACGATCGCCGTCCATCACGGGCGCGACGAACATGCGATGCAGCATGGCGTGGATGCCTGCCTCGTCGACGAGCACGTCGGCGACCACCTTGAAGCCCTCGGCGTCGAGCTCGTACGACTGCGACTGGCTCTCCTTCACCGCCGCACCCATCGCATACGCCCGAGTCTCGAACTCACGACCGATGCCGTTCGCATCGACGGTTGCCTCGTGGCGGTACCACGCCATACCCTCGACGCCAACGGTGGTGATGTTGCCGCCGAAGCAACCGAACCGCTCGACGAGTGTGACCGCGACGCCGGCGCGGGCCGCGGCCAGGGCAGCGGCGAGGCCGGCGGGGCCGGACCCGACCACGAGGACATCGGTCTCGTGGATGACGTCGATCTCCCGCACGGGCTCCACGATCGAGCCGAGCCGGCGACCCGTGCGGCGTTACACCACGTTCCCCGTCACGCCGGCCTCAGCTGGCGGCCGCCGTCCTCGCGCCAGGCTTCGCGAAGGCTGGTGCTCATTCGTTCGACCGTGGCGACCTGCGACACGATGCCGGCGATGACGAGCGCGCCGTAGAACACGTACCACCACGGATTGTCGTTGGTGTGCTGAGTCGTCACCCCGTGATCGAAGTCGTCGACGTTGATCTTGCCGGTGACGAGCATTGCGCCGGTGATGATCGTGGTGGCCCCGGCCAGCGCGGTGAGCACGGTGAGCAACCCCATCGGCAGGTTGCTGACGATCGCCAACCAGGCGAGGAGCACGCCGACCGCCACGCCGACGACCACGATCACCCACTGCCAGCGCACGCCGAGGGCGCCCATGAGTGCTGCCCCGACCGAGAACCCCACGGCCGTCATGGCCAGCACCACGGACACCTCGTAGTAGGTGTAGGCGATGAGGAAGAACACCAGCGCGAGGGCGAGCCCCACCAGCCAGCCCACCGTGGTGTGCAGGAAGCCGTCGCCGGAGATCGCCTCGACCGAGCCGGCACCGAGCAGGAAACCGGCGAACGCGCCCCAGACAGGGATCACGATCCGCATCGCGAGGTAACCCCTGAAGCAGAACAGTGCCCCGACCACCACGGTGACGACGCCGACTGACGTGTCCTTCATGACAGCTTCCTTTTCGGGTACGTCCGCCGACCTGAAGTGAGAGAGCATAGTGCAGCGAGGTCGCATGTCTGATCAACGGCTGGGCAGCGGACCTTGGTCGCCCCCCACGCGGTGCGCTCGATTGACGATCCGTGGGTGGATCGTGTGGTTTCGGTGGGATGTCGGGCGCAGCGTGCCCACACCGTCACGGAGCGCGTCGTGGTCGTAGTGCCCGAGTTGCAAGTGCATCCCTCGTCTGTACCCAACGTTGCGGACGACAAATGTCCAATTGTCGTTTCCGCACGGAAGTGTTTGAGTGTCATTCAAGTTCCATGATTGGCGGGAGCTTCTTCAGCGGGAGAGGAAGAATCGACACAGCGGGAGGGAGAGAGGCCCCTGTGGGCCGGCGGCGGAGCCGGAGCGACAACGAACATGGGATGATCGGGCGGCGGCGGAGTCGGCCCTTTCGAGGCACTTCCGTGCTGTTCACTCGCCACGGAAATGTGTGCGGGCGAGGCGGTGGGATCTCCCACCGCCCGCTTGGCATTCATGCCGCGCGCTCCGACGCTGGTCCTGCGCTGGACACCTGCGGACGATCTGTGTGGTTGTGTCGGGCTGCTGTCCGGGCCTTCGGTGCGCATGCGCGGACGGGTTGTGGCAGGTCAGTGGCAGGTCAGGGGAGGTCGGCGATGCGGCGAACGACCCGATCGGCCATTGGACGGGGCAGCTCGAGCGTGCGCAGGAGCAGTTCGCTCGTCCGCCGGACACGTTCACTCCCCGAGGCCAGCAGCAGCTCCCGCATGTCCACCACGATTGCGTCGAGCTCGTGCTCGCCCTGGAACACCTTCACGCCGTCGTCGGTGATCTCCACGAGCACCGGTTGGCCCGCCATCGCACTGCCCGCAGACCGTGGCTGACCGGAGCGAGCCACCGCAGGACGCGGGCCCCTGCGCCGCGGGGTCGGTGCAGTGTGATCGCACATCGTCGTGCCGAGCACACGATCCAGTTCGGCGAGCCACTCGTAGGGAGGGACCCTGGATCCCTGCTCCCACTTGGCGACGAGCGACGCGCCGATGCCGATCTGTTCGCCGAGCTGGCGTTGGGTCCACGACCGCAGCTGACGGGCCTCGGCGATCTGTCTGCCGATGGTGCGCGTTTCTGTCGTTTCCACACAGTGAACGTAGCGTGTCGGCCCGAGCCGACGGAACGGGAGGGCACGATTTTCTCAGATCCGGCACGACACGTCGATCGCCGTTGGTGGTGGCTCGGTAGCCTCGGCCGGGTGACCCTTGCCGCGCAGATCGACGCTCTCGAGGCCGAACTGCGTCGGCTGGGCCGCGTGGTCGTGGCCTTCAGCGGTGGCGTGGACAGCGCGTTCGTTGCCGCGATCGCGCACCGGACGCTGGCCGGCGCCGCGCTCGCCGTCACCGCCGTCTCGCCGTCACTCGCGGGTGAAGAGGAAGCGGACTGCAGGGCGCTGGCGACCGAGTGGGGTCTGCGATGGATGCCGGTGATCACCCATGAGATGGAACGCGCGGCGTATCGGCTGAACGACACCGACCGTTGCTTTCACTGCAAGGCCGAGCTGATGGACGTGCTGGCGCCCATCGCCCGCGCCGAGCGTGCCACCATCGTGCTGGGCGTGAACCTCGATGATCTGGGAGAGCACCGACCGGGGCAGAAGGCGGCGACGGAGGCAGGTGCCGCGTTTCCGCTCGTGACGGCGGGCTTCACCAAGACCGACATCCGCGTGGCGTCGCGCGAACTCGGGCTGCGTACGTGGGACAAGCCGGCGATGGCGTGCCTCGCCAGCAGGGTGCCGTACGGCACCGAGGTGTCGCTCGTTCTCCTGTCGCAGCTCGATCGAGCCGAAGCGGCGCTGCGTCGGCTCGGGTTCCGCCAACTGCGGGTTCGCCACTACGACCACACCGCGCGACTCGAGGTCCCCCTCGACGACCTGCCGGCGGTGATCGCGCAACGGGAGGCGGTGGTGAAGGCTGTGCGCGACCAGGGCTATCGCTACGTCACCCTCGACCTCGAGGGCTTCCGATCCGGGAACCTCAACGGCTAGCGAATACAGTCGCGAGCCATGAAGCTGTCGATGTCCATCAACTACTCCGGCGGGTTCAAGGAAGCTGCCCATCGCGTCGTCGACCTCGAGAAGGCTGGCCTCGATGTGGTCTGGATCGCGGAGGCGTACAGCTTCGACGCGATCAGTCAGGTCGGCTACCTCGCGGCGATCACCGATCGAGTGGAGATCGGCACCGGCATCCTCAACGTGTACTCGCGCACGCCCGCGCTGATGGCCATGACGGCGGCGGGGTGCGACTACGTCAGCGACGGGCGCTTCATCCTCGGCCTCGGCGCATCGGGTCCGCAGGTCGTCGAAGGCTTCCACGGCATGCCGTACGAGAAGCCGATGGTGCGGACCAAGGAGTACATCGAGTCCTGTCGCATGATCTGGAAGCGTGAGGAGAAGTTCGAGTTCCACGGACAGACGGTCGACGTGCCGCTGCCGGCGGGTCAGGGCACCGGGTTGGGCAAGCCGCTGAAGATCATCAACCATCCGTTGCGCGCGAACATCCCCATCTGGTGGGCGAGCCTGATGGGACTCAGCGTCACCGCGACCGCCCAGGTGGCCGACGGCTGGCTGCCGATCTTCTTCGACCCCGACAAGTTCCACGACGTGTGGGGCGACGAGCTGAAGGCCGGCCTCGCCAAGCGTGATCCGGCGCTCGGGCAGCTGCAGATCTCGGCGGGCGGGATGCTCGCCATCGACGAGTCGCTCACTGGCGACGCGCAGCAGAAGATCCTCGACTTCGCCCGGCCCCACGCCGCGCTCTACATCGGGGGCATGGGTTCGCGCGACAAGAACTTCTACAACACGATCTGTCAGAAGTACGGGTACGTGAAAGAAGCGATCGAAGTCCAGGATCTGTACCTCGAGGGCCGCAAGGA
>JAYVMH010000011.1:0-4696 GCA_043759015.1 Actinomycetota bacterium | reverse complement strand
TCGCTCGCCCCTGTGCCTGCACCGCGAGGTAGCTGCACGAGTTCACGGGCCGGCCGTCGAGCAGCACCATGCACGCCCCGCACTCGCAGTCATCGCAGCCTTCCTTGGTGCCCGTCAGCCCGATCTCGGTGCGGATGACGCTGAGCAGGTTGCGGCCCTGTTCGACGCTCACGGGGTAGTCCATCCCGTTGACGAGGAGGTGGAAGTTGATGGTCTCGTTCACGACGCTGCTCCGATGCCGATGGCGCGGTTGACGGGGATGCTGATGGTGTCGCCGGCGGCGCGACGCGCAGCCGCTTCGACGGCTCGACGGGCCATCACGCCGATGGTGTGCCGTCGATAGCGATCGCTAGCGCGGACGTCGCTGATGGGACGCGCCTGTGCGGATGCGGCTGCCGCTGCTGCGGCGGCCACGTCGGCGACGGAACCACCTGTCAAACCCGTGACCTCGATGATGGTCGGCGCGACCGCGGTGAGAGCGACGCGAACAGCGCTCACCGAGCCGTCGTCGCTCAACGTCACGGCGGCCGCAGCTCCGACGACCGCGATCTCCATCGCTCGCCGGTACTCGAGGCGCAGGTACGCGCTGTTGCTCCGCGCTCCCGGGGTGGGCACGTGGATGGCGATGCACAGCTCGTCGGGGTCGGCGACGGTGCGCCCGGGACCGGTCCACAGATCGGCGATCGCGACGCGTCGCGTGCCGCGCAGCGAGCGCAGTTCGACCTCGGCGCCGAGCACGAGCAGTGGCGCGCCCGTGTCCATCGCCGGCGAGGCGTTCATCACGTTGCCGCCCAAGGTCCCGACGTTGCGGGTGGAGGGCGAACCGACGAGGGCGCTGCCGTCGGCGAGCGACGCATACGCCGTCGACAGCACGGGGTGATGTTCGATCGCGTGGTGGTTGACCAGCGCGCCGATGGACGCACCGGCGTCGGTGACGATGATCTCGCGGAGGGTGTCGACCCGGTCGATGGCCACGAGGTGCTCGGGCAAGGGCGCCTTGCCGTGGCGGGCACCGACGACGAGGTCGCTGCCACCTGCCACCGGTCGGGCGCCGGCGGCGAGCGCGGTCAGCGCGTCGTCGAGCGTGAGGGCGATCGTGAAGCTCACGACTGGCTCGCTTCGGTGTCGAGCGCTTCCCACACTCGTTCGGCGGTCATCGGCAGTTGGCGGATCGGCGTGCCCACGAGCTTGGCGAGCGCGTTCGAGATCGCCGCCGGCGTCGGCACGTTCGGCGCCTCCGCCAGCCCCTTCGCGCCACGAGGTCCCGCGTCGGGCGTGTTGATCTCGACGAAGTGGATGTCGATCTGGGGTGCGTCGGCGCAGGTCTGCAGCTTGTACTCGAGGAGTGCGGCGTTGCGCTGCCGGGCGTCGTCGTCGTACCGGGTCCCCTCGGTGAGGGCTTGGCCGATGCCCATCAGCACCGCACCCTCCACCTGCCCCTCGGCGCCCATGTGGTTGATGATCGTGCCCGAGTCGTGCGCGGCACAGACCTGGAGCACCCGCGCGACGCCGGTATCGCGGTCCAGCTTCACCCGCACTGCGTGGCACGAGAACTGCGGGGCCACCCACGCGGTCATCCCGATGTCGCCGACGCACGTCGAACCGGTCACCGTCGGTGGCGCGGGCGGAACACCCGAGCCGTGCCCGATCAGCAGCTCGCCACCGGCGGCGATGCCGGCGAGTTCGGCGATCGGAATGTTGCGGCTGGGCGTGCCGGCGACGGATGCGGTACCACCCGCGAGCACGATGTCGGCCGGGTTCGCCTCCAGCTGCTCTGCGGCCAGCTGGCGAAGCTGCTCGGCAACCTGCGCCGCAGCTGCGACCACGGCCCGGCCGTTGTTGAACAGCGTCTGCGACCCGGTGGCGCCCATGTCGTACGGCGCAACGCTCGTGTCCTGGTAGACGAGCTCGAAGTCCTCGGCGTTCATCCCGACCTCGTCGGCGGCGAGCTGGCGCAGCGTCATCACCGCGCCCGTGCCGCACTCCTGCGCGCCGGTGATGATCTGGCCGCTGCCATCGCCGTCGATCTTCACGTACGCGCCGGACGGCACGGAGAAGCTCGGCCACCATCCGATCGCCACCCCGATCGCCTCGTCGTCGGGCAGCGGCTTGCCGTACCCGGCCATGTCGGCAGCGGCCCTGATGCACTGCTGCACACCGATCTCGCCGTACACCTGGCCGGCGGCGCCCTCGACCCCGGTGTCGACGGCGTTCTTCAGGCGGAACTCCACAGGATCCATCCCGATCGCCTTGGCCACCTCGTCGGTGTGGCTCTCCAGCGCCCAACACGTCTGTGGCGCCGTCGGGGCGCGAACGGAGCCGGACGGCTGATGGTTGGTGTACACGAGGTGGGCCTCGGCGAGCGCGTTGGGCACGCGATACGGCCCGAGCGCATGCATCGCGGCGAGCTGGGAGAAGAAGGCCGCGTCGGCGGTGTACGCGCCGTTGTCGATCGCCAGCCACACCTTGCGCGCAGTGATCGTCCCATCCGCCTTCACACCGGTCTGAAGATCGAACACGATGCCCTCGCGGCGGCGATCCGGCGCGAGGAACTCCTCGCGGCGGCTGAACACCAATCGCACCGGTCGCTTCGTCGCCCGGGCGAGCGCGGCCACGTGCGCTTCGTAGTGGAACCCGCACTTCCCGCCGAAGCCGCCGCCGAGGTGAGGCACGATGATGCGGACACGGTTCGAGGGGAGCTGCAACGTCTCGCAGACCCCGGCACGAGCGTCGAACGGCACCTGCGTGCTCGTCCAGATGGTGACCTTGTTGCCCTCCCATTGCGCGACGACCGCGCGCGGTTCGATCGGTGCGGCGTGACACCCATCGGCCACGTACCGGCTGCGGACGATGGTGTCCGCTTCCGCCATTCCGGCTTCGACGTCGCCCTTGGCGATCGACGCGAACGACGCGTCGTTCCGGAAGCGGACGATCGGCTCGGCTGCGCCGTACTCCGCCCACCCTTCGTGGACGAGCGGCGACGTCTCCGCCAGCGCCTCCTCGATGTCGTTGACGACGGGCAGAGGTGCGTACTCGACGACGATCGCGTTCAGTGCGCGTTCTGCCGTCGCGGCATCGATCGCAGCGACGGCGGCGAGGACCTCGCCCTCGAAACGCACCACGCCGCGCGCGAACAACGTGCGGTCCTGCACGAACGGACCGAAGCGCACGTCGGGCACGTCGTCCTGGGTGAGCACCGCGAACACACCCGGCATCGCCCGGGCCACCCCGACATCGAGGCGCACGATGCGGGCATGGCCGACCTCGGCGTACTTGAACTTGGCGACGAGCGCGCCCGTGAGGGTGAGGTCGGCGGTGTAGCGGCCGCTGCCGGTCACCTTGTCGGGCCCGTCGGCGCGGACGAATCGGGGAGCGGTCGTGGTCGTCATCCCGCTCACTATGACAGAACGGAAAGGCCTGGTCGTGCCCGGTGTTCGTCGCGCCGGGCTACCCCGTCCCGTGCGTGGTGGGGGCTCTGCGAAGCTGTGACCGTGGATGTGGACGGACGCGGTTCGAGCAGCGCTCGGTCGACTCGACGAGGCAGCGGCGCTGGGCGCAGTCGTCGACCGAACCGCGACGCGACCGCCGCGGCCCGCCTTCGCGCTGCCGGCGCGATCGTGATCGCCAAGACCCAACCCGGCTGGGACCACCCGATCCACGGTCGTTGCCACCACCCGCTCGACCTGCGACGTACGCCGGGTGCATCCTCGAGCGGTGAGGGCGCCCTGATCGGAGCGGGTGCCTCCACGCTCGGCCTCGGCAGCGATTCCGGAGGCAGCATTCGCCTTCCGGCGGCGTGGTGTGGCGTGTTCGGGTTCAAGCCGTCGTTCGGTCTCGTCCCCACCACCGGGCACTTCCCGCGGGTGGGCGGCCACAACGACGGACGCACGGTGATCGGGCCGATGGCGAGCTCGGTCGCCGACCTGGTGGCCACGATGCGGGTGATCGCCGGGACCGACGGCGTGGACCCGGACTGTGCGCCGGTTGCGTTCGGCGAGGCCGACGCGGTCTCCATCTCGGGCCTGCGCGTCGCCGTGGTCGGCATCGGCGGCTCGTGGCCTGTGGTGCCCTCCACCGCGTCGGCTGTGGAGCGCTCGGTCTCCGCGCTCAGCGACACGGGCGCCGAGGTCGTCGAGGGAGCGGTGCCGGACCATCTCGACGAGTCGCTCGACTTCACCCGTCGCTACTGGTCGCGTGCGCAGCTCACCGGTGCCGATGCCGATCGACAGCTGACCGATTGGGATCGCTTCTCCGGTCGCATGCTCCGCGCCTCGGCGGACTTCGATGTGGTCGTCGGCCCGACCGTTGCCGACGTCGCGCCACTTGCCCGCGACGTGACCGGCGACGACTTCGTGTTCACACTGCCTTGGAGCCTCACCGGCTGGCCGGCGCTCAGCATGCCGATGGGAGTGGACCCGACGACCGGTCTGCCGCTCGCCGTCCAGATCGCCGCGCCGCGGTGGAGCGATCATGTCGTGCTCGCGGTTGCCGCCGCGCTGGAAGCGCGTGGGCGATGAACGGCGACCGCCCGCTGGAGATCATCGAGTCCGACCCCTCCGTGTTCGGGCGTCGGGATGTCGTGCCGTCGAACGCGCCGGGTCGCCGTCCGCTCGCCGTCCTCGCACTGGTGGCTGCCCTCTCGATCGTCGGCCTGGCCTGGTCCCGGTCGTCCGGTTCGGGCCACGGCGCGTCGGCC
>JAYVMH010000010.1:0-4710 GCA_043759015.1 Actinomycetota bacterium | reverse complement strand
CCGTGAAACACCTCGCCCGGCGAGCCGGGATCACCAAGCGCATCTCACCCCACAACCTCCGGCACTCCTTCATCACCGCCGCCCTCGATGCCGGGGTCCCCTTCCGCGACGTCCAAGAAGCAGCCTCCCACGCCGACCCCAGAACCACCATGCGCTACGACCGGGCCCGACACAGCCTCGACCGACACGCCACCTACGTCGTAGCCGCATTCGTCGCCGGCGCCAGCCGCACCAGCTGACCAGCGGCTCGCCCGGGCGATACCGAGCACCGGTATCGCCCGGCACCGCCGGATCTGTGCGGGTTGGTCAGCGGGCGGCTCGGCGTGTCACGTGCGGGATGGGCCTCCGCCTGTCGGACGACGTCCGTCCGGTCCGGTTCCAGCCCACACCGCAGCCCTACCAGTTCGGTGTGTGCCCCACGGCCAGCAGTGACCCCCACTGCACCACAAACCCCACCACCGTCCCGAAGGCGCCCGACGTGATCACACCCCCAGGCGTGAACCAGTCGACCGAGCTCGACTACACCCTCGGCCCCGTGGTCATCGGAGGCGTCACGATCCCCTGACCCCGAAACGTCCGGGGGGCCCGACGGTTCGGCCGGACCGAGAGCGGCACCGCGCCGTCGGTCAGCGTGACCGCGTCATCGCAACATCACGATCTCGATGAGCGGACGGTGGCGGCAGGATCCGCATGCGAGGGCGCGGACGGCGGCGATCGGCGCGAGGGTCTCGTCTCGGCCGAGCGGCTGGCCAGTCCGGTCAGGGACGCTGACGACGGCGACCACGTCGTGGGGCCGGAACCCCAGGCGGGTCGCCGACGCCTCTGGTCGCGTGACACCGGGTGCGGTGGTCGGATGCTGGTCATCGGGGCGCGGGCGTGGCCGGGGTGGGCGGCGGACACGCCCGGGGGCCACCGTGATCCGGTCACGACGTTCGTGCTCGGCCGGGGAATCGACGCCTGCCGCGCAGCAGGTGTCGTCGCCCGTGCCAGACTTCTGGCTGGGCAGGGCGCCACGGCACCGAGGATGAGCACTTACGCTGCTGGCCGCCACCGCCTGCTGGTGACACCGCCAAGTGGAGGGCAGCGACGTGAGCCTTCAGGAGAAGACCACAGCGAGCACGGATCGACTGGGCGAGAACACTGGTCGGATCCGGAGTCGACGTAGCGTTCCGGGGCGGGTCGGCGCCTCGGTCTCGGCGGCTGAGGCCATGGCCCCGGTCGTCGCGGGCCTCGTGGGCGGATTGCCGTTGCGAGTCGAGTTCTGGGATGGCAGCGGCCTGGGACCGACCGATGGTGCTGCCGTGCTGCACGTGCGGTCTGGGGACGCGCTCCGACGGATCCTCTGGGCACCGGGCGAGCTGGGTGTCGGTCGTGCATTCGTCGCGGGCGAACTGGACTACACGGGTGATCTGTTCGACTTGATCCGGTCGCTGCGTCCCGCCGGGGTCCGCCTTCACGACGCCCGACGGTCCACCCTCGCCGCGCTCGCCGGTACCCACCGGCTCGGTCTGCTGGGTCGGCCCCTCCCCGCTCCCGTCGAGGAGGCCCGCCCCCATCGGCGGCAGCACTCGAAACGGCGAGATGCCGCCGCGATCAGTCATCACTACGACGTCAGCAACGAGTTCTACCAGCTGGTGCTGGGCGACTCGATGACGTACTCGTGCGCCCGGTTCGTCGACACCACCACGACGTTGACCGATGCTCAGACCGCCAAGCACGAGCTGATCTGCCGCAAGCTCGGGCTGCATGAACAGCCCGGCATGCGCCTCCTTGACGTCGGTTGCGGATGGGGCTCGATGGCCATCCACGCGGCCCACCACCACGGAACCCGGGTGGTCGGCATCACCATCAGCCGACAACAGGCCGTGGAGGCTCGCCGGCGGGTCGCCGAAGCCGGGCTCGCTGATCTCGTCGAGATCCGGCTCCAGGACTACCGCGACCTGGCCGGGGAGCGCTTCGACGCCATCTCATCGGTCGGGATGTTCGAACACGTCGGCAAGAGCCGCACGGCTGACTACTTCGCGATCCTGCGGTCCGCGCTGGTGCCGCGCGGCCGGTTGCTCAACCACACCATCTCCTCTGTCGGCGGTTCCAGGCTCGGCCCGCGCAGCTTCATCTACCGATACGTGTTCCCCGACGGTGAACTGATCGACATCGGAGACGTCGCGCTGGCCATGCAGGCTGCCGGCCTCGAGCTCCGCGACGTCGAATCGCTACGGGAGCACTACCAGCGCACCCTGCAGCAGTGGGTCGCCAACCTCGAGAAGCATTGGGATGAGGCCGTTGCCATGGTCGGCGAACCACGCGCCCGGGTGTGGCTGCTCTACATGGCGGCCTCGGCGATCGGTTTCGAGGATGGGGGGATCAACATCCATCAGACCCTCGGCGTCCTACCTGACAGCACGGGCGCAACCGACATGCCTCCGACCCGGCGTGACTGGGACTGAAGCGGAGCCCCCCGAAGGCCCCGTAGTCGAGCGGCGATCGGCCGCTGGCGCCCGTCCTGATCTCGACGGGTGCGACCGGGCAACCCGGGTCGGTAGAGGTCAGCGATCAGGGTCGGAGCAGCGTGAGCACCATGATCGTGGGCTCTGTCGCGACGAGCGCGTGGGAGGTGTCAGCGGCCATGTCGAGCCAAACCCGGGCTCGGCGTCGAGCTCCTCCCCACCCCACGCCGTGCCTCGCACCGCGACCACTGCCCGTGGGCGCGTTTCGAGTGGCTAGCCGATGCACCGGCCGGGATGCACTTCGCCGGGAGTGCAGCGGGAGGGCTGTTGATTCGGCTTGGTGTTATGCGCTGGTTTCTCTGAGGTTCGAGTGGAGGCGTTCTTGCACGCATCGAGGTGGCACGCCTGTGGCCACGCGTCGCCCCGGGAGCCGCCTTTCATCTCGTTCCTGCAGCGGGGATGTCGCGTACCACGATCAAGCACGGAGGTATACGCGAACCGACTGTCAGGACGAATCGGTGTGGTCCGTCAGTGCTTGAGCGTCGGCCGCTGCACGCCGCGCCAGGAGTCGCGTCACTTCGGGCACTATGCGTGCCTCGATGCTGAAATGACCGAGGCCATCGATAAGAACGAGTTCGGCGTGTGGGACGAGGTCGGCGGTGTGCCTCGCGTGGATGACGTCGACCATACGGTCCTGTGTTCCGTGGAGCACGATCACCGGGCACCGGATCTGGGTGACGTCGAACCCGATCCAGCCGCATCCGTCTGCGATGCGATCGTCGGCGTAACCCTCCAGCCCGAACGTGAACATCGCCGGGAAGCCGCGCATGGCGTCGGCCATCCAGTCGCCGTCAGCGAACAGTTCCCTGTCGGAGTCAGCAAGACCAGCGTCCATGCCCCCTCCGAGCATCTTCGAACCGTTCACACCGTGAGCTTCGACTGCGGCGGCGATCGCCGCGTCACGGTCGGTCGCATCCCAGACGGCGTGCGCGTGCGGCTGACTCATCGTGGCGCGTCCCGGCGCCCATGACATGTCGGTCATCGAGCAACAGGCCACTACGCCCAGCACCCTGTCTGGAGCAAGCGCAGCCAGCGCAAGGGCATAGGCACCGCCGGTGGAAACGCCGACCGTCACGAAACGGCCCAGCGAGAGCTGATCCGCAACGACGACCATGTCGGCGACCACGTCGGTGATCGAGCGGCCAGGGTTCGGTTCCGACAGGCCGTAGCCCGGCCGATCGACCCCCACGATCCTCAACCCGGCCGAGGCCGCAACGCGGTCGAGCCACATCGATTCCAGGCGACTCCCCGGTCCGCCGTGACACCACAACACCGCCGTACCCCTCGGATCGCCGAACTCGGCCGCGCCCAGCATCCGCCCATCGCTCGCTCGGAACTGGCAGTCCATCCGTGGAACTGTAACGCCGGCCGAATCGACCATGCGGGCGAGTTCCCACGAACCGCACGAGCACAATCGCGTCCAACACCTGGCCCGAACGCGCGGCAGCGAGACCCACTTCGCTCGAGCCGGCCGCGAGTCATCAACGCCGGTGGCGGTCGCGACATGTGCGGCGATCCCGAGCACATGCCGAGCGCGCTGCGCCGGTTCTCGTGTGGTCGGGCGCCACAATGGGGGCGAGTGAAGTGTGCGGCTGGGCCTGGGTCCACCGGCCGCCCAAGCCGGGGCGCGTGCGGGCAGCGCCCGCCTCCTCGTGGTGCCCGTCGCACTCGCGGCTTGGTCCGGTTGGGTCTCCTGACCGGTCGGAGGGAGTACTCGCCGGGAGGTGGTTCGGGCTGCTAGTCGCTGACCAAGTCGACCCGGGTGGGTGTGTCCTCGCCGGCCCGCCAGAGCGCGGCGTAGGCGCCGCCGGCGGCGAGGAGGTCGGCGTGGGGGCCGGACTCGACGATGTGGCCGCGGTCGAGCACGTGGATGGTGTCGGCTTGGCGGATGGTGGATAGGCGGTGGGCGACGATGACGACGGTTCGGCCCTCCATGAGCTGTTGGAGGCTGTCGAGCAGGTCGGCCTCGGTGCGCAGGTCGAGAGCAGCGGTCGGCTCGTCGAGGAGCAGCACGGGGGCGTCCTTGAGGTAGGCGCGCGCGAGGGCGATGCGCTGCTGCTGGCCGAGCGAGAGTTTCACGCCGCGGTCGCCGACGTCGGTGTCGTAGCCGCCGGGGAGGGCGTCGACGAAGGCGTGGGCATGCGCCGCGATGGCGGCGGCGCGGAGGTCGTCCTCGCTGGCGTCGAGTCGGCCGTAGCGGATG
>JAYVMH010000009.1:0-10469 GCA_043759015.1 Actinomycetota bacterium | reverse complement strand
TCGACCTCCCAGGCGGTGCCGGCCGCGTCTACGGCGAGGCCACCGGTGTGCACCACGTCCTCGTCAACGGCGTCGCCTGCGTGGAGTCCGGAGCGATGCTCCCTGCTCGGCCCGGCAAGCTGCTCCGCAGCGGGACCGACACGCACACGGTCACGAGCGCGGCAGTGTGAACGCGTTCGGGTCCACCGTCTCGCCGTAGAGCGTCAGGGCGATCAGCACGTCGCCATCGTCGATCTTCGCCAGCAAGCCGTTGTTCAACACGCAGTACACCGCCGTGCCACCGTTCACCGTGACGTCGACGCACGTCGCGGGCTGTCCGCCGATCACGTCCTGGGTGCCGATGGCGGGACCGAGCTTGGCGACGGCGTCGCGGCGCAGGCGCTTGGCGGCGTCGAGCGCGTAGAAATCCACCGTGATGCCGACGTTGCTGATCCGCTGCGCGTCGAAGCCCTTCACGCACGGGATCGAGCCATCGAGGGTGCACGTGTCCGCGCTCGTCTCGGTCTGGATGTAGCGGGTATTGTCCACGGTGACGTTGCGCTTGCCAGGGGAGAGCACCACGACGGCCGGGCGGGTGGTGTTGCCGAACTTCGTCAGCACCGTGTACGCCGCCGTGAGTGGGCCGGTACTGGCGACGTCGAGCTTGGTGAGCACCGCGTCGATCGCCGGGTCGCCGCTCATCGACCCCGGCGGGAAGCTGTTGCTGTCGCCGAAGTACGGGCGTTGACCAGTGAAGCACCCCGCCAACAGCAGTGTGGAGAGGGCGATGACGAGGAGGGCTCGGCGCGGCACGATCGACGAGCGTACGAGCTTCAGCGCGCGAAGTGACGGCATAGGTCGCACGACTCGTCGGGCGTCAGGCCGGGACGACCGCTCGCCGCCACCGATGATGCTGCCCGGCGGGCGGGAGCATGGCACCATCATCGGCGGCTGGCAGAGTGATCTCGTCCGCAGTGGACACGTCGGCGCGGGCGGCTGACGTCTCCTCTGCGACCTTCGACGATGCGTTGGGACGGGAGTTCCTTCGCACCATCGAAGAGGACACGACACGTGCGCTCGAAACGTTTGGCCGTTTCATGAAACTTTCTTCATAGCCTCGTGGCCGTGATCCGCCTCGATGCCGCGACCGTGTTGCTGCAGTGGTCGGCGGGAGGCCTGCTGTTCCTCTGGTTCACCACGCGGCGCCGGGAGGTGGGCGTCGGCTACGGCTGGCTGCTGCGCGCGACGAACCTGCTGCTCGTCGTCGGGGCCGCGTTCTGTGGTTTTCGCTTTGGTGTGGTCCCGGTGCGTGAGATCAGCTCACTGGCGGTGGCCGGTGGTGCGCTGTTCGCTCTGATTCTGTCGATCGTGGGCCGCAAGGCGGGGGTGTCGCGTCAATCGGTGGAGCACGACCGGCGCAGCGAGCGGGTGGCGGCGATGACGGGCATCGAGCGGGTCGGTGCGACCACGGCCCCAGCGCTCGGCAAGGAGTTCCCGCCCCTGCTCGATCTGCTGGCCCCGGTGCTGGCCGTGCCCGGCCTGATCGCCGCCGGCATCGACGCCGGCGGTCATCCGCTCGTGTCCATCATCCGCACGTTCGCCGGCGCCGTGTTCCTCGGCGCGGTCACGGACGCGATGCTGCTCGGCCACTGGTACCTGGTGCAGCCCGGTCTGCCCCGTCGACATCTCAACGACCTGGTTCGGGCATTGGCGTGGGTGTGGCCCTTCGAGGTGGTCTCGATGATGTTGCCGGTGGGCATGTTCTCGGTGTGGTCCGGCCGGGTGGACGACGGCTGGGGTGGTCAGCTCGGGTGGTTCTGGGCGGCCTGCGCGGTCGCCACGATCGTGCTCGTGTTCGTCACCGAGGCGGCGTTGAAGGAGCGGTACTACTCGGCCGTGATGGCAGCCACCGGTCTGCTCTACCTGGCGATCCTCACCGCGTTCGGCACCGATCTGGTGGCCCGCGCGGTGCTGGCCGGGTAGCGG
Organism: Actinomycetota bacterium; assembly: GCA_043759015.1. Taxonomy (GTDB): domain Bacteria; phylum Actinomycetota; class Acidimicrobiia; order Acidimicrobiales; family Ilumatobacteraceae; genus UBA668. The sequence continues at coordinate 8,504 of JAYVMH010000009.1, read as the reverse complement.
TTGCTGGTCAATCGGCCGATTCTCGGGCAGACTTTCCACCATGCCCCGACCCGTGTGGAGTGGAACCATCAGCTTCGGCCTGGTGGCGATCCCCGTCAAGCTGTTCAACGGCGTGAGCAAGAAGGGCGTGTCGTTCAACCAGCTCGACGACCGCACCATGTCGCGCATCAAGTTGAAGAAGACCTCTGCAGAGACGGGCGAGGAGGTGCCTGACGAGCACATCGTCAAGGGTTACGAGATCTCCAAGGGTCGCTACGTGGTGGTCGACCCCGACGAACTGGAAGCGTTCATCCCGGCCGCGACCAGGAGCATCGACCTCGAGGAGTTCGTCGATCTCGATCAGATCGACCCGGTGTACTTCGACTCGCCCTACATCATGGCGCCGGACCGCACACCCAAGCCGTACGCGCTGCTCGCCCGCGCGATGCAGGCATCGAACAAGGTTGCCATCGGGCGGTTCGTGATGCGCAACAAGCAGTACGTCGCGGCGATCCGGGCAGTCGACGGTGCGTTGGTGATGAGCACGATGGTCTTCGCCGACGAGGTGGTGCCGCTGGCGGCGATCGACGAGCTGGACGCGTTGAGTGCCATCGAGGTCTCGGACAAGGAGGTGCTGATGGCCGAGGCGCTCGTCGAGTCGCTCTCCGCGGACTTCACGCCGGCCAAGTACCGCGACAACTACCGCGAACAAGTGCTCGACCTTATCGAGCGCAAGGCGGCCGGCGAGCACTTCGAGCTGCCGACCGCCGTGGCTGCCGCACCAGCGGTGGTCGACCTGATGGCCGCGCTCGAGGCCAGCGTCAAGGCCGCCAAGGCCGCACGTTCGCGGCACCCCGCTGGTGGGCCCGAGGCACTGGAAGCGCCGACGCCGATCACCTCGGCCAAGCCCAAGCGCGTTCGCAAATCGGCGTGAGCGGCGAACGCTCGACCGTGAAGGTTGGCGAGCGCGACATTTCGATCAGCAACCTCCACAAGGTGCTCTACCCGGCTACGGGGACCACGAAAGCGGAGGTGATCGAGTACTACGCACGCATCGCACCGGTGATGTTGCCGCACCTCACGGACAGGTGCATCACGCTGAAGCGCTTCCCCGACGGCGTGGAGCACGACGGCTTCTTCGAGAAGCGCTGCCCCAAGCACCGACCTGCGTGGATCGGCACGGCCATCGGCCCGGGTGATCGCAACGGCAACATCGGCTACTGCCGGATGGACGAGCCGGCCTCGTTGGTGTGGGCGGCGAACATGGCCGCGCTCGAACTGCACGTGCCGATGGCGTTGGCAGCCGACCTGGAGTTGCCGGTCGCCGTCGTCTTCGACTTCGACCCGGGGCTTCCTGCGGCGATGCGGGAGTGCTGCGAGGCGGCCCTGTGGGTGCGCGAGGTCTTGTCCGCCGTCGGGCTCGAAGGGTTCTGCAAGACGTCGGGCTCGAAGGGCCTGCAGATGTACGTGCCGCTCAACACGCCGTGCACCCACGAGACGGCGAGCGATTTCGCGCGTGCTGTCGGGCAGGTGCTGGAGCGGCAGTACCGCGATCGCGTCACCACGACCATGGCGAAGGTGGAGCGGCCCGGGAAGATCTTCGTCGACTGGAGCCAGAACGCCCGCCACAAGACCACGATCGGCGTGTACTCGATGCGGGCGCGCCCCGAGCCCACGTGCAGCACCCCGGTGGCGTGGGATGAAGTCGCCGCGTGCGCGGCGGGCGACCTCGAACTGAGGTTCACATGGCGCGAGGTGCTGGAGCGCGTCGATTCACTCGGCGACCTCTTCGCGCCGGTGCTCACGATGCGCCAGACGCTGCCGGGCGCAGGCTGATCCCGTCATGAACGGCACCCTGCATGCACGCGGCCTGTCGCTGGCGTTGGGCGCGCGCCATCTGCTCGTCGACGTGGAACTGCAGGTCGATCCGGGTCAGCGGATCGGGCTCATCGGCCCCAACGGCGTGGGCAAGAGCACGCTGCTGCGAGTGGCAGGAGGTCTGCTCGCGCCCGACCGCGGCACCGTGAAGCTCGCGCCATCCACGGCGAACGTGGGGTACCTCCCACAGGAGCCGGAGCGCCGTGAGGAGTCGGTCACCGCGTACCTCGCCCGACGCGCCGGCGTCGCCGCGGCGTCAGCAGCGCTCGATGCAGCGACCGCACATCTTGCTGCCGGCACACCGGGTGCCGACGACGTGTACAGCGACGCGCTGGAGCGATGGCTCTCGCTCGGTGCTGCCGACTTCGACTCGAGAGTGGGCGACGTGTGGTCCGACCTCGGACTGCTCGCCGGGCTGCTGCACCAGGGCATGCCGTCGCTGTCGGGTGGTGAGGCGGCACGGGCCGGGCTCGCCGCGCTGATGCTCGCTCGATTCGACGTGTTCCTCCTGGACGAGCCGACCAACGACCTCGACCTCGACGGGCTCGGCCGGTTGGAGCGATTCGTCACCGGCATGAGCACCGGCTGCGTTCTCGTGAGCCACGACCGCACGTTCCTGCGGCGAACGATCACCCACGTCGTGGAGCTCGACGAGTTCACCCACACCGCGACGAGGTACGCCGGTGGCTGGGATGCGTACCAGCACGAGCGCGACCTTGCCCGGCAACACGCGCAGCAGGCCCACGAAGAGTACGACGCAAAGCGGTCGTCGCTCGCCGATAGGGCGCAGCGAGAGCGGGAGTGGGCGTCCCAGGGCTTGTCGCGGGCGAAGAAGAAGCCCGACAACGACAAGTTCATCAAGGCGTTCAAGATCAACCAAACCGAGCAGCTCGCAGGAAAGGCCGCGCGCACCGACAAGATGATGGAACGGCTGGAGGTCGTCGAGGAACCTCGCGACGCGTGGGAGCTTCGATTGACCATCGCGTCCGCACCGCGCAGCGGCAACGTCGTCGCTCGGCTGCAGCAGGCGGTGGTGGAGCAGGGCTCGTTCACGCTCGGCCCGATCGACCTGCAGATCGACTACGGCGACAAGGTGGTGATCGAAGGCCCCAACGGGTCCGGCAAGTCGACGCTGCTGCGCGCGCTGCTCGGCGAGACCCCGTTGTCGTCGGGCATCCATTGGCGCGGACCGGGCGTGGTGGTCGGCAGGCTCGAGCAGGCGCGCCACCAGCTCGCGGACGCGCCAACCGTGCTCGCCGCGTTCATGGGCGCGACGGGAATGCTCGTCCCCGATGCGAGGACGCTGCTGGCCAAGTTCGGGATCGGCGCCGAACACGTGAACCGGGCCGCCGAGTCCTTGTCGCCCGGCGAGCGCACTCGTCTCGTCCTCGCCCTGTTGATGGCGAAGGGCTCGAACTGCCTCGTGCTCGATGAGCCGACGAACCACTTGGACATGCCCGCGATCGAGCAACTCGAGCAAGCCCTGTCCACCTTCGAGGGGACCGTGCTGCTGGTGAGCCACGACCGTTCACTCTTGGAGACCGTCCCTCGCACGCGCACGCTGGTGATGAACGACGGCACGCTGACCGCGGACAGTTAGGGCGTGGACAGTGAGGGCGTGAACGTTGAGGGCGCGGACCCCGCCGGCCGGATGCGCGATGCGGCAGCGATGCCCGCGCACGCCAGGCACAGTGCGAGCACGAAGTTCACGCCGAGCGCAGTCGAGATCGACAACGAGGTGCGGTCGGCGACCGCGACCGACGCCCCGCCGACGCCACCCATCAAGGAGAAGCCCAGTGCGTCGCCCAGCGTGAGTTGGCTGCTGACCCTGCCCTCGTCGCCCGGCGTGGCGTAGGCCATCGTCGCGACCGTCGTCGGGTTGAACAGCAGGCCCATCCCGAACCCCCCGACGCTCCACCCGGCGAACGTTGCCCACAGCGGCCACGCGGACCACAGTGTCGGCGAGACGAGCACGATCCCCAGAGCGAGCACGACGAAGCCGGTCCGCACCGCTCGATCCGGTCGCGCAGGTGGGCGACGGGCACGGACCCACTGCCCCGTCGTCCACGACAGCGCCGCACCGATGATCACGAACCCTTGGATCAACGGGCGTGCGCCGTGGATGCGGTCGGCGGCAAGGGGGATGAAGCTGTCGGCCCCCATGAACGTGGCGGTGGCGAGGATGCGACAGGCGACGATCGCGGGGAAGCCGAGTTGGGCGGTGAACACGCCCGCGGGCAGCAGCGTGCGCAACGAGCGGACTGCGACCGTGCCGCCCGCCAACGCGGTCAGGACCGCCGCGTAAGGGTTCGCCATCTGCAGGCCGGTTGCAAACGCGCCAACACCCGCGGCGGCGGCGACCGCCTGGGGTACTCGACTGGGTCGTCGATCCTTCGTGATCGGTCCGTAGCGCCGCATCGGTTGCACGGCCAGGGTCGCAACCACGATCGCGAACGGGATGATCCCGAGGAACACCCATCGCCACCCGAACGAGTCGACGACCCAGCCGGACAACGCGGGAGCGAACAGACTGGGCACGACCCAGCCGGCGGACAGGATCGCGAACATCTTCGGCTGGCTGGAGCGAGGAAAGGCGCGGTTGACGAGCGTGTAGGCGATGGGCTGCAGGCCACCCGTGCCGGCACCCTGCAGCGTTCGACCGATCACCACCCACACCATCGTCGGGGCGGCGGCCGCCACGGAGAGTCCGGCGATGAACGTCACGATGGAGATCACGTAGGGCAGCGACGGACCGCGACGATCGGCGAGCTCGCCGGCGGCGACGAGTGCCACCATGTTGGCGAGCGTGTACACCGCCATACCCAGGCCGTAGAGCGAATCGCCGTGCAGCTGGTCGGTGATCGTCGGCATCGCGGTGACGACGGCGGTGACCTCGAAGGCGACGAGCGTGACGCCCAGCACCAACCCGATCGCGAGCAGCCGCTGCGCGCCGGTCACGTCAGTGCGGACTGCCCGGGGCCACCAGGGGCCAAGGGCGATTGCGCTCGACGGTGAGCGCGAGATCGAGCAGCAACACCTCGCTGTAGTGGCGGCCGACGACTTGGAGGCCGATGGGCAGACCGTCCACCGAACCTGCCGGTATGGAGATCGCCGGATTGCCGTGAAGGTTCGCGGGGAACGTGAGCCGACCGTTGTTGCCCGCGCCGGCTTCGATGCCGCCGAAGGTGCCGGGCAGCGGCCCATCGGCGTCGAACGCGATGTCGGGGTTGCTGGCCGTGATGATGAAGTCGACGCCGTCGACGGGGTGGAAAATGCGCGCCATCGCCTCGTTCACTTCCATGCGCCGCTGCTCGATCTTCGCCCGCGCCGCGGAGTCGTACTTGCCGACGGCGTGTTCCATGCCGAAGCGGATCTCGGGTGTGAGATCGTCGGCGCACCGCGGCCAATGATCCTTCAACTGGGCCTCGATGGCGATGTTGCCGCTGAGCGCCCACGCCGCGCCCATGCGTGGCATCGAGATGTCGATGCCGTCGACTCGCTGCATCCGACTCTCATCGACCAGCTGCATGCCGGCGGCTTCGAGTTGCTCCCACATCACGGGTGAGACGACGGAGTTGCCCCACGTGGGTGCGAACGCGACACGCGCACCCCGCAGCGCGGCCAGGTGCGTGCCGAGACCGGATTCCCAGCCTTCGACCTTGGGGAGGCTGAGCGGATCCCGCGCATCGAACCCGTTGCACACGTCGAACCAACGCGCCGTGTCGCGCACCGAGCGCGACAGACAACCGATGGTGACGGTGAGGTTGCCATAGGCGGCCCAAGGGCCTCGAGGGATGCGACCGATCGTGGCCTTGAGGCCGACCAGACCGGTGAAGCCCGCAGGGATGCGGATGCTGCCCCCTCCGTCACCGCCGGTGCCGAGCGCCACGATGCCGCCGGCCACCGCGGCAGCGGTGCCACCGGAGCTGCCGCCGGGCGTCTTGTCGTGTTGCCACGGGTTGTGGGTGGTGCCGTGGAGCTGCGTGCGGGTGAGGTTCACGCCGCCGAACTCGCTGGCGGTCGTCTGACCGACGAGGACCGCGCCGCCGTGATCGCGTACCCGCTCGACCATCGTGCTCGTGTGGCCGGCGACCCGGTCCTTCAGCGGGACCGACGCATGCGAGTCGGGCCAGCCCGTCACCGCGTCGAGCTCCTTCACACCGATGGGCACCCCGCCGAACGGCTTGCGCACGTCGGCCGACAGCGCCGCGGCACGTGCCGCCTCCTGGTCGAGGAAGCAGAACGCGTTCAGCTCGCTGACGTCGATCGCACCCAAGGTGGCGTGGAGCTCCTCGGCCGGCGATCGCCGCCCTGCCCGAAACTCGTCGACCAGCGAACAGGCGTCTCCCCGCCACGGTGCATCCCCCATGGTTGGTCACTGTACTGCGAGCGCGGTGATCGGCTCATCCGGCTCGACCGCGGGCTCCCGCGTCCGCCTCCCCTAGAGTCGGCACGGCATGGACAGCCGCACGTTTCTCGGACTTCGCCAGAGTCACAACAGGTACCGATGGTCGATGGAGGTCACGCCGGGGCTGTCCACCACCGGCAACTTCCTGTTCGGCGGCGCCGGTCTGGGGGCGGCCATCTCTGCGCTCGAGGGCACCAGCGAGCGGGCAACCGTGTGGGCGACGGCCCAGTACTTGAGCTACGCCAAGCCGGGAGAGGTGATGGACGTCGACGTGACGCTCGCCGTCGAGGGTCGTCAGATGACCCAGGCACGCGCGGTGTGTCATGTCGGCAATCGGGAGATCCTGACGGTGAACGCTGCGCTCGGCTTTCGACCGTTGAACGTGTCGGGCCAGTGGGAGAAGATGCCCGACGTCCCGCCACCCACCGCCTGCCCCGAGCGGCCCTTCCGGGTACCGGTGGACGGCGGCATCAACGATCGTCTCGAGCAGCGTCTCGCCAAGGGGCGTCCGTTCGATGAGCTCGATGGCACGCCGGGCGACGGCCAGACGTTGATGTGGGCGCGGATCCCCGACGTGCTCGATGGTGTCGATGCCGCGGCGCTCGGTGTGCTCGGCGACTTCGTGCCGATGGCCGTCGGCCAGGCCCTTGGGGTGCGAGGCGGGGGCAACAGCCTGGACAACACGCTGCGCGTCGTGCACCTCGTACCGACCGAGTGGGTGCTGCTGGACATCCGGGTACATGCCGTCGAGCGTGGCTTCGGCCACGGTCTGGTGCACATGTTCGCCGAGGACGGCACGTTGCTGGCCACCGCCAGTCAGAGCTGCATCGTGCGGTTCTGGAAGGGTGAGGAATCGGTGGACCGCGGCGCGGCCACCGGGACGAAGGGGGAACATCGATGACCGAGAAAGCCCTGCCGAAGCGACCGGGGATGACCGTCCCCTTGCCGGGCCCGCTGCACAGCCATCGGGACAAGCTCGCCGAGCTGGCGGACCTGGGTTACACCGACATCTGGTCAGCGGAGAGCGACGGAGCCGACGGCTTCACACCCTTGGCAATGGCGGCCGCATGGGAACCGCGACTTCGCCTCGGGACGGCGATCATCCCGGCCTACACGCGGTCGCCCGCGTGCTTCGCGCAGAGCGTCGCCAGCCTGGCCGATGCCGCACCCGGTCGGTTCGCGATCGGCATCGGCAGCAGCAGCAACGTGATCGTGGAACGGTGGAACGGGATCCCGTTCGTGGAGCCGTACAAGAAGGTGCGCGATGTCGTTCGGTTCCTGCGCGACGCCTTGAGCGGCGAGAAGGTGAGCAAGCAGTACGACACGTTCGAGGTGAGCGGGTTCAAGCTGGGTGTGCGACCCGAGCAGACGCCGCCGATCCTTGTGGCCGCGTTGCGTGAAGGAATGCTCCGCCTGGCGGCGCGGGAGGGCGACGGTGCGATCATCAACTGGCTGTCGCCCGACGACGTACCCAAGGTGGTGAAGGTGGTGGACGACGCCGCCGGCGGCACCCCGAAGGAGGTGGTCTGCCGCATCTTCTGCTGCCCCAGCGAGAACGCCGATGCCGTGCGCGCCGCGGCGAAGTTCGCGATCGCCGCCTACCTCAACGTGCCGGTGTACGCCCAGTTCCACGAGTGGCTCGGCCGCGGCCCGGTGCTGCAACCGATGTGGGATGCCTGGAAGGCGGGCGACCGCAAGGCGGCCCTGGCCGCGATCCCGGATTCGCTGGTCGACGAACTGGTGGTGCACGGCTCGCCGGCACAGTGCCGGGCCACGATCCAGCGATACTTCGACAACGGTGTCACCACCACGTCGCTGGCCATCCTGCCCCTCGACAAGGATCTGAACCACTGGGACGCGGTTCGCAGCCTTGCGCCCACTCAGGCGGCGTGACGAGCCGGGTCGACCTGCTGCTGATGCTGCCGATCTGCGGCGCGGGCGACGAGTTGGGCCTTGATGGCCGCCACATGGGCGAGCCCGCGTTCGCGTGTGCGCTGGTCCAGCCGGAACTGGATGGACGCGGGAGTGGTGGACGTGGTGGTCAGCAGCGCCAACTGCTCGGGCGCCGCAATGTCCGTACTGGACGTTTCGGTCTCGGTGCTCATGGAACTCATCGTGCCAAAAGGGTGTGACAGAGTTCCCCCGGCGTGCGTGTTCGTGCGCGGTCGCTCATGCGGCGAGGTCGATTTCTTGGATGCGCCAACCGATGACGGTGTTGTCGGGTCGTTGGGTGTGCCAG
>JAYVMH010000008.1:0-10476 GCA_043759015.1 Actinomycetota bacterium | reverse complement strand
CAGCAAGTCGCGTGTGACCGCGTGAGCTGCGAGCCGGTGGAGAACGCTCTCACTAGGCAGGATGCCGGTGGAGACGATGGGATTCGAACCCACGACTTTCCTGCTTGCAAAGCAGATTCGGTGGCTTTCGCTGACCTGGGCGTTCTTCAAAATACCAGCTCAGAACCGTTATCCACAGTCCGTCTGGTGCTGTCCCGTCCACCTCGTGCCATTCCGTTGTGCCACGTTCGTGGCACGCCGGCATGTCGCAAGGGCCGTTTCTTCCGTCAGTCGGCGGTGCCCCGGCCCACGATCCAGTGGTGGCGCTGGCCCGTCACGGCAGCGACCGTTTCGAAGTCGGCCGGACCCGGGCGAGCGCCTCGGGCGGGACCGAGTGCAACTCGACGAGGACCTCGGCCATGGCGGCGAGGTGGTGCCGGCTGAGGGTCTCCCAAGCGGGTCGCCCTTCGAGCGCCGATATCACCAACGCGGGCGCGTCGGTCTGCTCGCCCCTAGGGTCGTGGGCGAGCAGTTCGGGCGTCGGGACGGCGAGCGGCGCGACGAGCTCGAGGGCGTGGGCCTCGTGGGTGACGAGGTCCGGCGTCTCGTCGAGGATGTCGTCGAGGACGTACCGGCGCAACACAACGGTGCGTGTGGCACCGTTTGTCGACGGATCGTGACACGGTGCATCGCCGCGGTCGACCCGCCCGGCATCACCGCGATGTCCACCACCACCTCGACGCCGGGGGCGACCGCATCAACGAGCCACCGGAGGGTGCGATCCGGCGGCCGGGCGCGCATGAGCCCCAGGGTCCGGGCGGTCTGCTCGGGCGTCGGACCAGGCGGCACGAGCCCATTGTCGTCGGCGCCAACCCGGGCCGGAACGCCTCTGGCATGACGAGCGCCGACCGGGCACTACGTGCGCGCTGGTTGGTCATGGTCAGGTCTCCTGGGGGCGAGGGAGCAGCCCGCGGTAGTGGTGTCTCATCGGCATCGGGTGGATCAACATCTCGCGTTCGTCGTCGAACTTGGCGGGCGACGTGGGTGCCGGTCTGGCCGGTTCCGCGCACAAGGTGGCGGCTCATCGCGGTGCCCGTTGTTGGCGGCGAGCGAGCTCGATGGGCAGGACGGATGTGAGGGCGGTGACGACGATCGCGCCGCTGGAACCGAACACGGTGTACTGGGCCTCGACGTCGATGCCGGCGGACGAGGTGATGATCCACCCGAGTGCCCACAGCGCTGCGACCATCGCCGGCCATGCGGTCACGATCCGACCGAGTCGGCGGTGGAGAACCAGTGCTTGGGTGACGCCGATGGCGAGTCCACTGATGGCTCCTTGGGTGGCGAGGGCAGCGAGGTCGGTCTGGTAGCCGACTGCGGATGCCCCGGCCCCGAGGCCGATCGCGAGGCCGGCGGCTGTGGCGCCGATCCACAGTTCGGGCGACACGCCGGTGCGACGCATGCCGAGCCATTGGGCGAGGCCGATGAACGCTCCGGTGATGGCGCCACCGGCGACCGCGGCGGTGAGATGGTCGACTCGGCCGATGATCAGTTTGGCGGCGAGGCCGCCGGCCGGGAACCCGAGGAAGGTGGGCATCCAGCGCATCACTCGCTTGAGCAAGGCGACGGCACGGATGGCCGCAACGGTCCTGGTGGTCATGTCAAGAGCTCCTGGTGAAGAGGTGAAAGGTGGGCCCTGACGGGCAGGTCAGACGGTCGCGACCTCGGGCTGAGGTTCATTGGATGGCTCGGTCGTCGGTTCGATCGGGGCGGCAAGGTGGTGCGCGCCTTCGACGTCGAGGATGGGGATGATCCGGTCGAGCCATGCAGGCATCCACCAGTTCTTGTCGCCGAGCAGTTCCATCGTCGCCGGCACCAGGACGAGGCGGATGATGGTGGCGTCGATGATGACGGCGGCGGCCATGCCGATGCCGATGATCTTGAGGAAGATCTGTGGGTCGAGGATGAACGCTCCGAACACTGCGGTCATGATCAGCGCGGCGGCGGTGATCACCTTGGCGGTGGCGGCGAGGCCGTCGGCGACGGCGGTGGCGTTGTCGCCGGTGCGCAGGTACTCCTCACGGACTCGGGAGAGGAGGAACACCTCGTAGTCCATGGAGAGCCCGAACAGGATGGCGAACATCATCATCGGGATGAACGCCGGGATCGGGGTCGGGGTGGTGATGCCGAACAGCTGGCCGAACCACTCGCCCTGGGCGGCGTAGGCGACCACGCCGTAGGCGGCGATGATCGACAACAGGTTCAGGATCGCTGCCTTGAGGGCGACGAGGACAGAGCGGAACACTGCGAGCAGCAGCAGGAACGACAGCACGATCACGGCGGCGATGAAGATCGGGAGCCGGGACGAGATGCTCTCGGTCTGGTCCGCGTTGGCTGCGGTGATGCCACCGATCACCACGTTGACATTGGTGCCGGCAAGGGCCGCGGGGACGACGTCGTTGCGGAGCGTGCTGAGCAGCTCGGTGGTCGCTTCGTCCTGCGGACTCGCGGCCGGGGTGAGGGCGATCACTGCCGCGTCGGCGTTGGGGCTCGCGACGGGGGGCGATACGGCGGCGACGCCAGGGATGGCGAGGAGCGTGTCGTGGAGGTCGTCCAGCGTCACCATGGCAGCAGCGTCACCCTGGTCGGCGACGAGCACGAAGGTGCCGTTGAAACCGGCGCCGAAACCGTCGGTCATCAAGTCGTAGGCCCGTCGTGTGGTGAGGTCGGTGGGGTCGTTGCCGGCATCGGGGTAGCCCAGCCGAAGTGTCGTGATCGGGGCGATCAGGATGGCGAGTGCTACCGCACCGAGGAGCCCGGTGATGACGGGATGGCGCTGAACCGTGCGGCTCCAGCGATACCAGAACCCACGGGTACCCGAGCCAGCGCCCGTGGCCGGACGACGGAAGGGGAGCGACAACCGGTCGATGTTGCGGCCGGTGAAGCCGAGCAGAGCAGGCAGCAGGGTGAGGGCTGCGGACATGACGGCCAACACGGCGATCACGGCGGAGAACGCAACCCCGGGGACGAACGGCTGGTTGATGGTGAGCATGCCGAGCAGTGAGATGACGACGGTGATGCCGGCTAACACGACGGATCGGCCCGCGGTGGCCATTGCGATCGAGACGGCGGCTGCGGGGCCGGCGCCGTTGGCGAGTTCGGTGCGGTAGCGGGTGACGATCAGCAGGGCGTAGTCGATGCCGACGCCGAGACCGATCATGGTTGCCACTGAACTGGCCCAATCCGGTACGTCGATCAACACGGTGAGCAGTTGGCCACCGGCGAGGGCGACACCGACGCCGAACAGCGCGGTCGCCAGCGGCAGGCCCATCGCCACCAGCGAACCGAACGCGATCAGCAACACGAGCGCGGCGACGAGCAGGCCGATGCCTTCGGATCCGATGCTGCCCTGCTGGGCGTTGTCGATCGCCTGGCCGGCGAGCTCGATCTGGACGCCCGCCTGTCGGGTGTCAGCTGCGAGGTGGATCATGTCGGTTGCCTCCTCCACCGGGAAGCGGGCCGCGCTGCTGTTGAGCTGCACCGTGGCGTAGGCCGTGGTGCCGTCGGCCGATACCTGCGCAGCGCCCGTCGGGTCCCACGGCGCGGTGACGGCCACGACGTGCGGTAGCTCGCGGATTCCCTTGATGAGGGGATCGGCCACAGCTCGTACCCGGGTCGAGGTGGCACCAGCCGCGTCGTGGATGACGATGGTGACCGTGTCACCGGCCTGGGCGGGGAAGCGCTCGTCGAGCAGATCGACGGCCGCCTTGGAGTCGGTGCCGGGAGAGACGTAGTCCTGCTTGTTGTCCTTTCCGAAGGACATCGCGGCCAGATTGATGAGGACGAGGATGGCGACCCAGGCGGTGACGACGAGGCGCCGGTGCCGGTGGGACCAGGACGTGATGTTCTTCAACATGTGAGCCGGCTTTCTGTCGTGGGGGCGGGCGTCTTGCTCGCTGCCGCCACGGTGCGCCGCCGCGCTGACACGTCGCTGTCACCGAACGCACGCGCCCACGTTCAGCGCGTCAGCGAAGTGTCAGAGGAAACCTGCATGCTCAGACCATGAACGAGCCCGGAGTTGACCTCACGATTCGGCAAGCGATCGGCGGCGATGGTGACGCGATTGCTCGGATCAGGGGGCGCGCTCCGTCGACCGACGATGCGCGGGTGATCGTGATGGCAGCACTGCTCGACAACGATCTGGCCCACCTCGTCTCGGCCGGCGCCCTGGCGGTGAACAGCCGGGACCGGCAGATCGTGGAGATCGCTCGCGCGCATCTTTCGGGCCAGAGCGAGCTCGTCGATGCCCTCGCCCGCGACCACCTGGTCGATCATCCGGACAGCCTGATCGTCGCCTGGATCGCGTCCAACGCCGCTGCTATTCGCTGTTCAAGAGGGCCTGACCCGGCGGCCCTACACTCCCATGGTGTTCTCGATCTCCCTCCTCGGACCGGTCGAGGTTCGTCGTGACGGCGAGGTCGTCGCACTGCCCGCTGGCAAGACGACCGAGTTGCTGGTCAGGCTTGCTCTCGATGCCGGCGTCACGGTCCGCTCCGAGCGGCTGATCGAGGATCTCTGGGGGGAGTCGGACCGCACCGAGAAGAACACCCTGCACTCCAAGATCTCCATGCTGCGGCGTGCCCTCGGAGACTCGGCCGCGGTGACAGGTGGACGCAACGGCTACACGTTGAACGTCGACCCGAGCTCGGTCGATGCGGTCGAGGTTCAGCGTGTCGCCTCGATCGCGAACGATCGGTCGGCGAGAGGTGACCACCGAGCCACTGTCGATGCGTGCGGACGCGCGCTCGAGATGTTCCGCGGTGGCATCCTCCGCGACGCCGGCGACGGCGACTGGGTGATCCCTCATCGAGTGCGTCTCGAAGAGGTTCAGCTCGGCCTCGTTCATGATCTGCTGGCGGCGCGCCTGGAGCTCGGAGATGCGGCGGAGGTGATCGGCGAGCTGGAAGCTCTGGTCGCGCGACATCCGCTGCGCGAGAGCATGTGGGTGCTGCTGATCACCGCCCTGTACCGCAGCAACCGGCAGGCCGAAGCCCTCGCCGCCTACCAGCGGGTACGGACGCACCTCTCCGACGGGCTCGGCCTCGTCCCCGGGCCGCAGCTGCAGGCGCTGGAGCGGCAGGTGTTGCTGCAGGATCCGGCGCTCGACGGTACGGCGCGAGGCCCGGCAGCATCGTCGTCTGTCAACGCAGGAAACCTGCCCGCGCTCACGTCACCGCTCGTCGGTCGCGACATCGACGTCCAACAGGTCAGCGAATTGTTGACCCACGGTCGACTCGTCAGTGTGGTCGGCCCCGCAGGAGTCGGTAAGACCCGGCTGGCCATCGAGATCGCTCGCCGTCACCAGGTCACCGGCGGCGCATGGTTGGTCCGCCTCGACACCACCCGCGCACCATCAGCGATCCCCCAGGTCGCGGGCGCGGCGTTCGGCCTCGTCGGCGCGACAGAAGCGATGATCCTCGACCGGGTCAGAGCGACAGAGATCCTGGTGGTGCTCGACAACTGCGAACACGTGCTCGAACCGGCCGCCGACCTCTGCGTGCGACTCCTGGACGCCGCCCCCCGCCTACGGATACTCGTGACGAGCCAGGTCCCGCTGGGGCTCGACGGCGAGATCGTGCATGCGCTCGAGCCGCTGGCCATGGCCGACTCGATGACGTTGTTCGCTCAACGTGCAACTGATCGGCGGACGTTGTTCCGTCTCGACGCCGACAACGCCGCCGCCGTCGAGGAGGTGTGTCGCTCGTTCGATGGGCTGCCACTCGCGATCGAACTGGCAGCAGCACGCACCAAAGCGCTTTCCGTCCAGGAGATCGCCCGCCGCCTCGAGGACCGCTTCGGCCTGCTGAGCGACCCGAGCGGGCGACGACAGGAACGGCACCGAGCGCTCTCCACCGCGATCGGGTGGAGCTACGACCTGCTGTTCCCCGACGAACAGAACGGCCTCTGCGCGCTCGCGTGGTTCGCCGATGGCGCGCCGCTCGCTGCCGCCGAACATGTTGCCGTCGCCCTCGGTGTTCCTGCGGCATCGACGCTCGACGTCTTCGCCCGACTCGCTGACCGCTCGCTCGTCACGGTCGACATCGCCGCCACCGGCGAGGTCCGCTACCGACTCCTCGACAGTGTCGGTGCCTTCGCACGGGGGCGCCTCGACGAAGCCGGGCTGACCGCCCGTGCCCGCGCGGCGCACGCCGAGTGGTTCGAGATGGCATCCGTGGTCGCCCTCGACGAGCAACGAACGGCGAAGCAGGCTCGGCACGTCGCATTCGTCCGAACCGAGCGGGCCAACCTCGATGTCGCCCTCGGATGGACCGCGTCGAACGATCCTGCGCAGGGGCTCCGGATCGCCCTCGGCTTCGGCTGGGCATCCGTCATCCTCGGTGAAGGCGGGATCGGTGCGGAGCGTCTGCGCCTGGCTCTTCACGCGTGCGGTTCGTCCGCAACCGACGCCGACCGGGCGTTGGCGCTGTCGCTCATCGCCTGGAGCGAATCCGGTGCTGACCTCGAGCGGACATCGGCCGACGCGGCCCTGGCCGCCGAGATTGCGGACCGCGCCGGCGACGACAGCGTGATCACCATCAGTCGATTCGCGAGCGCCTTCGTGCTCTTTCAACGCGGCCAAACCGGAGCAGCCATCGACGTGCTCGAGCGCTGGCACGCCGACGCGCAGCCTGGGACGCTCGTGTGGGATCGCGGCTTGCACGCGATGCTGCTCGGGTACGCCAGCTTCGCTGCAGGCGACAGCCAGCGTGCCGGTGCCGCTGGCGCCGAGGCAAAGCGGTTGCTCCCACTCGTCGATGACGATTGGCTCGCCAGCCACTTCGAAGCAATCCTCGGTCAACTCGCTCAGATCGAGCTGCGTTACGCCGCCGCCGCCGCCCACCTCAACCGAGCCGCCCAAGCAGCCAGACGCGCCCACATGACTGCCACGGAAGGCTTCCACCTTGCCAGCCTGGGCGTCGTCCTCCACCAATCGGGCGACCACGAGACCGCCATCGCCACCTTCGAAGAGGCGATCCGGCTCGCAACCACTGTCGGGCTGATGCGCATCGCCGCCTTCACACGCGTGCGACTCGGAACGCTCCTCCACGGACTCGGCGAGGTCGAGCCCGCCCGGGCCGCCCTGTCAACCGCCGACGACTGGTTCAGAGCCTCCGGCGGCGGCGCAGAAGCGGCCCTTGCCCAGTGTCTCCTTGCGGCGATGGACGCCGATGACGACATCCCCGATGCTGCTCAACGCCTCACCACGATCCTCGAGGCAGCACGAACCGATGGGGACAGCGCCGTGCAAGTGCTCGCGCTCGACGCGCTCGCCGGCATCGAGTCCCGATCCGGTGACCTCACCACCGCGCTCGATCTGCTCGCCCGAGCAGACGAACTCATGGAGTCCGTCGGCCACCGCCTCGCCGAAAAGGATCGAATCGACGCCCGACGCGCCACGGAGCTGACCTCAGCAGGCGTCGACTCGAGACCGTCGCCCTCCCTGTGACGACAAGTGCCCAGCCACGTCAGCGGTCACGTTGCGGCCGCCTTCTTGAGGCGTTGGCGGGCGCCGACGGCCTCGGCAACGGGGACAAGTTCGCTGGCCTTGCCGAGCCCGCGGGCTGGCACGTTGGTGTAGATCGCCTCGTACTCACCATCGCGAACCAGGAATGTCTCGTGCCAGATGCCCGAGCGGGCGCCCTTGCCCACCCGCTTCACGTAGTTACGCCACACGTCCATGTGCGGGTCGGGGTCCTTCGCGAAGGCTTCGAGATGTTCGAACGAGCGCCAGTACTGGATCGAGGTGAAGCCGGACGATTCGTGTCCGAGCAGCCCCTTCTCGGGGTGTGCCGAAAGGTACTTGAGCATGTGGTTCAAGCTTCGCCGTCCGCCGAGATCGGCGAGCGATCGGAACAGCTGCCATTTGGAGTTCACCCGCGCTCCGATGATGAAGACCACGAAGTCTCCCGAGATCTGAGCCGTCCACCGCCCGCTCTTCACACTCGCCATCGGTCGTACCCCTCTTTTCTTGTGGTGATTCATCATTCTCCTCCAGAAGTGTGTGGGCGGGATCGACCACCACCTGGAGGATCCACGACGGCCCTGACGCGACGCCGACGATCGGACGCACGCGTGTCAGCGAGGAGCCAGCGAGGCCATGGGCACCCCATGACTGAAGAGGAGACGGACGCACGGATTCGGCGAGCGGTCGGCGGGGATCGCATCTGCGCGAACAAGTCAGCGGGCGAAACCAGTGCCTTCGCCGTTCACGCCACGCCGAGCCGGCAGTTCGATCCCCCCGGGTGGTGAGGACGTCGGGAACTACTCGTCCTCGAAGAGGTCCTCAAGCCCCGACGCCTCACCCGCTCGCAGGGGCGGATCGGCTACGAGGTAGATGGCCACGGCCCCCTCGTCGTCCTTGTGCCTGGGATGGGAGACCTTCGTTCGGCCTACCGTTACCTCGGTCCGGCGTTGGTGGCGGAGGGCTTCCGAGTCGCCGCAGTGGATCTGCGGGGCCACGGTGACAGCGACACGACCTTCGAGTCGTATGGCGACGCGGACACTTCGAGCGACCTGGTCGCGCTGATCGAGGAGCTCGGCGGGCCGGCGGTCCTCGTCGGGAACTCCATGGGCGCAGGATCCGCCGTGATGACGGCCGCGGAGCGGCCCGAGCTGGTGAGCGGCCTCGTGCTCGTCGGACCCTTCGTTCGCAACGGAGCCGCGCGCACGATGCGACGGATCATGCTCCGCGCCGCGATGGCGCCGCTGTGGGCGGCGGCATCGTGGAAGGCGTACATGCCCAAGTTGTACGCGGGGCAGCGTCCGGTCGACTTCGATGATCACCGCGATCGTGTCGTGGCCAGTCTGCGGCGCCACGGCTACGCCAAGTCGTTCTCACTCACCACCCGAACCAACCACGACCCCGCCGAGGCGTGCCTGGCAATGGTGTCCGCACCGACGCTGATCGTGATGGGTGAGCAGGATCCGGACTTCCCCGATCCTGCCGCCGAGGCTTCCTGGCTCGCCAAAGCCCTCCACGGTGAGGTCGTGATGGTGGCCGACGCGGGCCACTACCCGCGATCACAACGGCCCGATGTCGTGACCCCCGCGGTCGTGACCTTCCTCGACGCGGTGCGCGCTCATGGCTAGGGCGGGTCTTACCAACACCATCGTCGTCGAGGCAGCCGAACGCTTCATCGACGAGCCCGACGCCACCCCGCTCACCCTGGCGGCGCTGGCCGGTCGGCTCGGGGTCAAGCAACCGTCGCTGTACAAGCACATCGACGGCATGGACGATCTGTGTCGCAGCGTCGCGGTGCGAGCCAAGCTCGAACTGGCGGATGTGATCGCCCGCGCCGCGGTCGGCAAGGCGGGCGGGGACGCGATCATGTCGATGTCGCTCAGCTACCGGAAGTGGGCTGCCACACATCCCGGTCGCTACGCCGCCACCGTCCGGGCCCCCGCTCCCGGAGACGCACAAGACGAAGCAGCCAGCTTCGAGATCACCAAGGTCGCCTTCGAGATCATGTCCGGGCTCGGACTGCAGGGCGACGACGCAGTCGACGCGATCCGCGCGCTGCGAGCTGTGCTGCACGGCTTCGTGACGTTGGAGGCCCAAGGAGGGTTCGCTCTACCTACCGACATCCATCGGAGCTTCGACCGGCTCCTCGCCGGCGTGATCGCCAGCCTCGCCGGCTGGGCCAACTCGTGAGCCCTGCGGCTCCCCCCGTCAACCCGACCCCTGAGGGACTCGGAACCGTCCACGGCATCCCCCGACTGTGGTTGCGACTCGAAGGAGCGACGCTGCTCGGCAGCACGCTGATCGCGTACGCGGCAACCGGCCGCAGCTGGTGGCTCGTCGCCATCGTGGTGTTGCTGCCGGACCTGTTCATGGTTGGGTACCTTGGCGGAACACGCCTCGGAGCGCTCATGTACAACATCGCTCATGCCACCCCGGCGCCCGCGCTGCTGGCCGGGGTTGGCTCATGGCAACAATGGCCGTCGCTCGTCGCGGTCGCATTGATCTGCCTCGCTCACATCGGGCTCGACCGGTTGATGGGCTACGGCCTGAAGCACAGCGACCACTTCCAGCACACCCACCTCGGGTGGATCGAACACCGCTCCGACCCGGGCCAGTAGCGACCCACCCGACTCTGCGGTTCGCAACGCATCAGCTGGCCCTTGCCCCGAGCCGCCGGTCCGGCGCGAAGTATCGCTCGATCCGGGGCGCGGGGATGGCGCGCACACTGCCGGCGAAGTGGGGGCGGCGGGCGCTCTGGATTGGCGAGTAGTACATGACGTGAGCACGGTCGGTGTTCGTCGTGGTTGCGGGCGGTATGCACTGGTGCGCGGCGGGCCGGCGGCACCGGTGAAGTTCAGGTGCCAGGTGGACGATACGTGCTGGGGACCTGCGCGGCGCGGTCGATCTCTTCGGGGGTGAGCAACACCACGGTACGTGTGGCGGCCATCCCGCTGGCACCGACCTGGAGTCCCAGC
>JAYVMH010000007.1:0-10478 GCA_043759015.1 Actinomycetota bacterium | reverse complement strand
TCGCTGATCAGCTCGAGCAGGTGGACATCCCGACGCTCGTGATGGTGGGCAACCAGGACATCCTCACGCCACGAGGCGACAGCGAGGAGATCGCCGATCGCATGCCCAACGCCGAGCTCGTCGTCATCTCCGGCGCGGCGCACGGGTTCATGGTCGAGCATGCCAGCACGTTCAACCGCGTGCTGATGGAGTTCCTCGCGCGGGTCACGCCGACTCAGGCGCCGGCGGAGTCCAGTTCGTCGCGGCGACGATAGGCCCAGCCGGGGCCGCGGAGCACGAAGCCGAGCCGGTCCGACCAGTTGGTGCTGCGCGCCACGTCGCGGAACATGTCCGCATACTCGTGGGTGCTGACCTTCCACAGGTTGTAGGAGTGGATGTTGCGAGTGAGGCCGTACACGACGGCCTCCTCGTGCGGAGCCTCCCGTGCGAACGTGCCGAACATCCTGTCCCAGATGATGAGGATGCCGGCGTGGTTGCGGTCGATGTAGCGGCGGTTGCTGCCGTGATGCACCCGATGATGCGAGGGAGTGTTCAGCACCTCCTCCGCCGGACCGATCGTGCGGATCGTGTCGGTGTGGATCCAGTACTGGTAGATGAGGTTCAAGGCACGCGAGGTCTCGATGATGCCCGGGCGCACGCCCAACCGGGCCACCGCGCCGTACGGCACCCACACACCGAACGCGCCCGCAACGGGTTGGCGCAACGCGGTGGACAGGTTGTAGTGCTCGCTCGAGTGGTGCGGCACGTGGATCGCCCACATCCCCCGCACCTCGTGCATGATCCGGTGGTTCCAGTAGTACGCGAGGTCCCACCACACCATCGCCGCCGTCCAGGGCACGACGCCGTTGCCGAGGTCGCGCTGGCAGCCCTTCAGCCACGCCCGCTTCGTCGTCGTGTACGCCGTGGTCGTCGCGGTCAGCACAAGGCCACCGGCGGCCACGGCCACGACGCCACCCACTGCCGACGCCGTGCGGGTCCGCGCCTTGAGCCGCCGCCCCTTCTCGGTGGCGGCATCGGCGGTGGCGCCGACGCGATCGGCAACGGTCGTCGCGATCGCGGCAGTGACCGCGGCCGCCAGCACGACCTTGCCGACGCGGCCCTTCGCGCCCCTCCGCAATGCCGCGCGACCGGCGAGCTTCACGGTGATCGGCGTGGTGAGGCTGAGCACACCCATGCCGAGGCTGGCAAACGTGTCGGGCTTGTCGTAGTCGGCGGAGCTCGGGCCTTGCTCGACCGCTCGGCGTTGCAACTGCCTGCGTTCCGCGGCCATCGACGCGAAGTAGAGCGGCGTCACGGCGACGGAGAGGTCCATCCCGTCAGTGTGGCGCGCGGGCACGACGTTCGCAGAACGCGGCGCTTATGGTGACCGTGATGATCGCTCACGACGCCGCGTTGCGGGACCAGTTGCGCCGGAACCTCGCTGCGCATCCGCTGCGGGCGGTGGAGCAGGGAGCCCACAAGCGCGCCGCGGTCGCGATCGTCGTCGTCGCGAGCGACCAGGGAACCGACACCGTGGACCCCGTTGCGTTCACCGACGAGCAGATGGCGACGGTGCCGGGCGACCTCACCGGCTTCGACGGTTCGGTGACGGGTGTCGCGGGCGGCGCCTCGTTCTTGCTCTGCCGTCGTGCGTCGACGATGAATCGTCACGGCGGCCAGTGGGCGTTGCCAGGTGGCCGGTGCGACCCCGGCGAGACCGCCGAGCAGACCGCGCTGCGCGAGCTGGAGGAAGAGCTCGGCGTGTCCCTCGGCCACGACAGCGTGCTCGGCCGCCTCGACGACTACGCCACACGTTCGGGTTACGTGATGACACCGGTGGTCATCTGGGGCGAGGGCGCCATCGAGCTGCATCCGGAACCGAGCGAGGTCGCACACGCGTATCGAATCGGACTCCACGAGCTCCTCCGCGCTGACTCACCGCGCTTCGTCACCATCCCCGAGAGCGATCGGCCGGTCGTTCAGGTCCCGCTCGGCAAGGACCTCATCCACGCTCCGACGGGCGCCGTGTTGCTGCAGTTCCGCTGGGTCGCGCTCGACGGTCGCATCGGCGAGCGCGTGCACGATCTCGAACAGCCGGTGTTCGCCTGGAAGTAGGCCGGGCGTCGAACCCGTCCGCCGCGGCGATGCCCGTCAGTGCTTGCCGGTGTGACCGAAGCCGCCCCCCCGATCGTCGCCGTCCAGCGACCGGACCTCACACCACTCGACTTCCTCCACCCGCTGCAGCACGAGCTGGGCGATCCGGTCGCCACGGTGGACGTGGAACGGCTGATGCGGGTCGGTGTTCAGCAGCACGACCTTGATCTCGCCACGATACGCAGCGTCGATGAGGCCCGGCGCATTGGCGACGGTGACGCCGTGGTTGAGCGCGTTGCCGCTGCGTGGCAGTACGAAGCCGGCGTAGCCGACGGGGATGGCGATCGAGATGCCGGTCGGCATCAACAGACGCCCACCCGCCGCCGGCACCACGCCCTCGTCGCGCGCCCGGAGGTCCGTACCCGCGTCGCCCGGATGCGCATACGACGGGAGCGCGAGGTGGGGGTCGAGGCGGACGATCGGCACGGGCAGCATCGGCTCGAGTGTATGGCGGGCCGATACGGTGGACGGGGTGAGCACGAGCGCCCGCCCCCCCAGCGTGGACCACCTCGCGCGCGCGATGGCCGCCAGCGGACTTCCGCACGCGGTGTGCGTAGAACTGGCGCGCGACGCCGTGGCCGAGAGCGCCGACCAGTGGACCGACGAGGCGGCGCTCGCCCGAGCCGACCGCCATCGCCGGGCGCTGTTGTCGCCGGTGGTGAACGCGACGGGGACACTGCTGCACACCAACCTCGGGCGGGCGCCGCTGGGTTTCGAGCACCCGGCGCGTGCGGTCAACGTCGAGTTCGATCTCACCACCGGTGAGCGCGGTTCTCGTCAGGCTGCGGTCGGCGGGTTGTTCGCCCGCCTGTGCGGCGCGCAGTCCGCGATGGTCGTGAACAACAACGCGGCCGGGGTGATGCTCGTCCTGGCCGCTCTCGCGCGTGATCGCCAGGTGTTGCTCAGCCGCGGTGAGAGCGTCGAGATCGGCGGCGGATTCAGGGTTCCGGACGTGATGGAGCAATCCGGCGCGCACCTCGTCGACGTCGGGACCACGAACCGCACACGCCTCGCCGACTACTCCAAGGCGCTCGGTCGCAAGGGCGCCGACGTAGCACTCGTGCTGAAGGTCCATCCGAGCAACTATCGGGTCGAGGGCTTCGTGGAAGACACGCCGGTAGCGCAGCTGGCAACGCTCGGCGTGCCCGTGGTGGCCGACATCGGGAGCGGCCTGGTCGACATCAACTGCCCGTGGTTGGGCGGTCCGCCACCGGCGTGGCTGGCCGGTGAACCGGCGGCACGGCAGACCATCGCCGCCGGAGCCGGGTTGGTCACCTTCAGCGGCGACAAGCTGCTCGGCGGGCCCCAGGCGGGCATCATCGCCGGCGATCGCGAACTGGTCGCCGCCTGCGCAGGCCATCCACTCGCGCGGGCCTTGCGGCCAGGCGCCCACATCCTGGTTGCGCTGCAGGACGTCGCGCTCGCCTACCTCGACAAGAGCGCGACTCGCACGATTCCGTTCTGGCAGATGGTGGCCGCATCGCTGGAGTTGCTGACGGCGCGAGGAGTCGCGATCGTGCGACGCGCCGGCGTCGGCCACATCGTCGAATCGGAAGCGATTCCCGGTGCGGGCAGCGCGCCCGGCGCCAGGATCCCGTCCGTCGCGATCCGCGTCGCCGGCGACCACCTCGCCACGCTTCGCGCCCAGCGGCCTCCGGTGATCGCCCGCACGCGCGACGGCGCGACCCTGCTCGACCTGCGCACCATCCACCCGTCCGACGACGGCCACGTGGCCCACGCGCTCGCCGCATGCGCGTCGTAGCGACCGCCGGGCACGTCGACCACGGCAAGTCGTCGTTGGTGCAGGCGCTCACCGGCACCAACCCCGACCGCTGGGAGGAGGAGCGCCGCCGCGGCCTCACCATCGACCTCGGCTTCGCCCACACCACGTTGCCGAACGGGGAAGGGGTCAGCTTCATCGACGTTCCCGGCCATGTGCGGTTCCTGCGCAACATGCTGGCCGGGGTCGGTGCGGTCGACGCGTGCGTGTTCGTGGTCGCCGCGACGGAGGGGTGGAAGCCGCAGAGCGAGGAGCACTTGCGCATCCTCGATCTCGTCGGTCTTCGCCATGGGATGGTGGCACTCACGAAGATCGACGCGGTCGACGAGGAGTGGCGCGACCTGCAGGAGATGGACGTGCGCGACCACCTGGCGGGTTCGTTCCTCCGCGACGCACCGATCGTGGGCGTGAGTGCGACGACGGGCGCCGGCATCGACGACGTGCGGGCCGCGCTCTCCGATCTGGTGGCCTCGACACCGTCGTCCACCGACAGAGGTCGGCCGCGCCTGTGGGTCGACAGGGTGTTCGCAGCCAGGGGAAGCGGCACGGTCGTCACCGGCACGCTCACCGGCGGCACGTTGCGCGTCGACCAACCGCTGCAGGCAGCGGGTCGGACGATCCGGGTGCGGGGCATCCAATCACATGGTGACCGCCATGAGGTGATCGGCCCGGGGAACCGAGTGGCGCTGAACCTCGCCGGTGTCGATCACACCGAACTGCGGCGCGGGGATGCCGTGGTCGACCCGGCGCAATGGCGACCGACGAAGCGCTTCGACTCGACGCTGCGCGTGCTGGCATCACTGGACCACGACGTATCGCGACGTGGCGCGTACTTCGCCTACATCGGTTCGGGTGAGTTCCCGGTCCGTCTCCGCGTGCTGGGGCTGGATGTGATCGCTCCGGGCGCGGAGGGACTGGTACGTCTCCACCTCGGCGAACCGCTGCCCCTCGTGCGCGGCGATCGTTTCGTGTTGCGCGAATCGGGGCGCGACGAGACGGTCGGTGGGGGCGAGGTGCTGGACGTGGCGCCCATGCTGCCCGCGTCGAGAGCGCGGCCCGATCACGACCTCGATCGGCTGATCGCCGAGCACGGCTGGATCGACGCCGACGAGTTGACGGCACTGACCGGCGACGTTCGCGCAGCGACGTTGGCGCGATGGATCGTCTCGCCGCAGGCGCTGTCGACGACCACGGGCAGAGTGCACGGGCGGGTGGCGGCGGCCGACGACCTCGGGCTGGACATCGCATCGCTCGACGACCGCGAGCGGGCGGTGCTCGGCACGCTCGACGACGTCGCCGTCGTCGCCGGGCGGGCACGCATCGCCGCCGCGCTCGATCCGCTCGCCGACCACCCGTTCGTGGCCGCCGCACGGGCGGGGGGCGCCGCCCCGCCCGACGCGGCGGGCGTGGACAGGGCCGAACTGCGCGAGCTCGTGCGACGGAGGCTGTTGGTCGAGCGCGAGGGCATCTACTTCCACCCCGACACGATCGATTCGGCGGCTCAGGCCGCGGCCACCCTGTTGCGGTCGAACCCCACCGGTTTCACGGTCAGCCAGTTCCGGGAGGCGCTCGGCGTCACGCGCAAGCACGCCGTGCCGCTGGCCGCCGAACTGGACAGCCGCGGCATCACCCGCCGCCGCGACGACGTGCGCATCGCCGGCCCCAAGCTTCCTTGAGCCAACCCCCGACCCAGGTCCGAGTGGCAGGCGTTCGGTGCGAGTGGCACGCCGTCGGTGCGAGTGGCACGCCGTCGGTGCGGCACTCGGATCAGGGGTTGCGGCGGGTGAGGGAGGCGACGCGGCGAAGGCCGGAGCGTTTGCCGTTGCGCTTGCCGGCCGGCGCCTGCTGCTCCAGCTCGCGCGCCGCCTGGGCGACCTTGACGTCGTTGGTGATGATCTCGCCGAACCGCTTCGGGTCGGCGAGCAGCCAGCTGTGCGAACCTTCGACCACCGTGCCGGTGACCCCCGACGCCACGCACAGCGCCTCGAACGACTCGCGGGGAATGATGCCGTCGCGGGTGCCCCAGATGATGGAGATGCTGAGGCCGCTGTTGCGCAGTGCTTCCAGCTCCGCGCGCAGGTCGGCCCGGCGGGCGAGGTTGGCGACCCTCACCAGCGCGCGAGGGTTGCGAACGAGGTTCGGCAGGAAGTCTTCGACCACCACGGGAAGCACGCGGGTGGCCTGGCGGATGGGCCACACGTCGGCCGGGAAGTGCAGACCCCAGTCCCACAGCGGGCGCTCGGCGATGCTGCGCAACGTCTGCCCGCTTCGCCACGACGACCCACCCACGCTGTTGACGAGGACGAGGCTGCGCACGCGGTGGCGATGATCGTGGGCGAACCGTACGGCGACACCGCCGCCGAACGAGTGGCCGAGCACGACCGCGGGCTCTTCGATGTCGAGCGCGTCGAGGAGATCGGCGACCCACTGGGCGTAGCCACGGATCGAGAACTGGTCGGACGGCAGATCGGGAGTGCCACCGAAGCCCGGCATCGCCGGCGCGATGACCCGACAGCCCTGGGCCGCCACCGCCTCGATCACCCCTCGGTAGGTGTGCTGGGCGAGCGCCCAGCCGTGCAGCAGCACGACCGGCATCCCCTCGCCGGCCGTGCTGTAACCGGCGGGTCGGTCCTGCACGAACGTGCGCTTGTCGACGACGATCACGTGGTGCGACGCTCGCGATAGTCGCGTGCAGCCCCTTCGACCGGCTCCACCTCGAGGGTCACGCCGTCGATCGCGACGACGCGGAGTTCGTCGCCGGCCGCCAGCGGCGTGGCTCGGTTGGTGCGGGCCCGCCACTTGGCGTCGCCGACCTGGGCGATGCCCTCGGGGCTGATGGCCCCGACCGCGGCGCCCGTCTTGCCGATCATCCATTCGCGGCCGATCGTCGGCGTGGCGAACCTCGTGCGCACCATCGACGGCATGCCGACGATGAACGTGAGGAGCACCCCGGCGACCCCGAAGAACAGCGTCACCCAACTCAAGCGGAGATCGTTGCCGGGCAACGGCTGATAGAGGAACCAGGCCGCGAGGGCGAACAGGGTGACGCCCACCCCTGTCCAGAACCGGGGGATGCCCACCTGCACGTCGATCGCGAAGGCGATCATCGACAGTACGAGCAACACCACGGCGCCTGTGCGTGTGGGCAGCGCGGCGAGGCCGAAGCAGCCGAGCACCGCCAGCACGGCTCCGACCAGCCCGGCCACCCCGACGCCGGCGGTGAAGAACTCGAAGATCAGCAGGCAGCACCCGATGACGAAGAACAGGAACGCCATCGGTGGGCTGGCAACCGTGTGGAACAGCTCTTCGAGCAAACCGAGTGCGCTGAAGCGCACGAGCGTGGACACGTTCTGCGTTTGGCCCTTGTCGTTCAGCTCCTGAGCGACCGTGTCGAGCACGGTGCCGTCGGCCAGCTTCACGCCGTCCATCGCCAGCACCATGCTGCGAACCGTGGGCACGCCCTGGTCGGGCGTGTCCAGCTTCAACACGTGCGCAGTGCGGGCGTCGGCGAACGACATCGAGCCGTTGCGCAACCGGTCGCCGTTCGGCCCGAGATCGACCGTGGCGTCGGCCAGGGTGAGCAGCGGGCCGGTGTAGCCGACGCGGCTGCCGGCAACCATCGCCGTCACATCGGCCACGCCGAACAGCTGCGCAGGAAGCCCATACGCGCGAGCGCCGCGCGACGGCCCCACCCAGATGCCGATCGCGACCTTGGCGTGAGCAACGCGCTCGAGCAACGTAGCCACCGTCGCGTCGGAGACGACGGCGCCCCGCGAGTTCATCTGCAGGATGAGGGCCTGCGAACCGTTGCGTTCGGAACGCGCGATGGCGTCTTCCACCGATTTCACCTGCACGTCGTCGAACAGGCCGGAGACCTGCAGCACGTCGACCGGCTGGAGGTTGGCGGCGACCTGATCGCCCTGCCCGCCGCCCGGTGTCGTGGCCGGCGTCGTGGCCGGCGAGCTGGGGGGAAGGGTGGTTGCGTGAGCCGCCGGAGCGAGCAGCGACAACCCGACCAACCCCGCGAGGGGGGTGAAGAGAAGGGTGATCGCTAGTCTGCGCACAAGTGCCTCCGAGAAAGAGCGTGGATCCGCTGCAGTTCGTCACCACCGCCCGGGTAGCCGTCGTCGCCGGCAAGGGTGGGGTTGGGAAGACCACGGTAACTGCCGTGGTGGCGCGTGCGGCAATCCGTCGCGGACTGCGGGTGCTCGTGGTGGAGCTCGACGGCAAGCCCACGTTGGATGATCTGCTCCCGGGCACCGAGGTGCAGCACATCTCCGCCACTGCCGCGCTCGGCGAGTACCTGGAGACGCACGGATTGTCCCGGGTGGCGAGGCGTCTCACCAGCAGCGGGATCATCGACGTGGTGGCCACGGCGAGCCCGGGCATCGACGACATCGTCGTGCGCGGCAAGATCAAACAGCTGGAGCGCAGCGGCGACTACGACCTCATCGTGGTCGACGGCCCGGCCGCCGGCCACGCGATCACCTTCCTGTTGTCCGCGAAGAGCCTGATCAGCACTGTCCGCGGCGGGCCGATCCACACCCAGGCCACCGAGGTGATCGAGATGCTCGCCGACCCGGCGCGCTGCCAGGTGTTGCTCGTCACGCTGCCTGAGACCACGCCGATCAACGAGGCTGTGGAGACCGATGCCGCGCTGCACGAACGCATCGGCGTGCACGTCGGTGCGGTCGTGGTCAACGGCGTCGACGTCGGGCAGACGTTGCCCGCCGACGTGGCCAAGGAGGGCTCGGCGATGCGCGCCGCCGCGGACTTCCGCAACGCGCGGCGGGCGCTGCAGGCGCACGAGCAGGCCCGTCTGGCGAAGGAGCTGCCCCTCCCCCAACTCGTGCTGTCGCTCGTGCCGGGGTCGGTGCTCGACGCGGGCGCGGTGGACCGCCTGGCCGCGGAACTGGATGCATCGTGATCAGCCTTCGCGACCATCTCACCGCGGCGAGCGTGGTGGTCTGCTGCGGCTCGGGCGGCGTCGGCAAGACCACGGTCTCGGCTGTGCTGGGTTTGGAAGCGGCACGCGCAGGCCGTCGCGCCGTCGTGGTCACCATCGATCCCGCCAAACGGCTGGCCGACGCGCTCGGCGTGCCGGGCGGGTTGACGAACGATCCCGTCCGCCTTCCGCTCGAGGAACCGGGCGAGCTGTGGGCGCTGATGCTGGATACGGCGACGACGTTCGACGGTCTGGTGCGCGCCAACGCGGAGAACGACCTGCAAACCGAGCGAATCCTGGCCAACCGCTTCTACCGCAACGTTGCCGGGTCGCTGTCGGGCACGCAGGAGTACATGGCGGCCGAGCGGCTGCACGCGCTGCACCGCGATCCTCGATTCGACGTCGTGATCGTGGATACGCCACCGACGCGCAACGCGCTCGACTTCCTCGACGCGCCGAGCACGCTGGCCCGGTTCATCGACCATCCGCTGTTCAAGATGCTCATGCTGCCCACGAGACGGGGCTTGAAGGTGCTCAACTTGGCGACACAGCCGGTGCTGAAGACGATCGGCAAGGTCGTCGGTGGCGATGTGCTGGCCGACGCGGTCGCGTTCTTCCAGGCGTTCTCCGGCATGGAGACCGGCTTCCGCAAGCGGGCCGACGAGGTCATCGCACTCCTCGCCAGCGACGTCACCCGCTTCGTGCTCGTCGCGTCGCCGCGGGCCGACACCATCGAGGAGGCGAAGTACTTCGCCGGTCGCCTCGAACGCGGTGGCCTGGTCGTGCACGCGGTGGTGGTCAACCGCTGCACGCCGATGTTCGGCGACGCGCCCTCGCGGCGACCCCGCTCGGCCGCCCAGGCGGCGCTCTACGACAACCTCGTGGAGTTGCAGGCGACCGCGGCCGCGGAACGAGCGCACGTCGCCAACCTGTTGGCGGACAGCGCCATCACTCCGGCCGTGGACACGTCGTTCGTGCCGACGCTGGCAGCCGACGTGCACACGATGGCGTCGCTCGCCACCATCCGCTCGCTGCTGTTCCCGCCCACCCGGTAACGTCTGCCCCGTGCACATCCTCATCGCCACCGATGCCGCATACGTCGTCAACGACGTCACCGCAGCGCTCAGCGCTCCCGACGTCCGGTTCACCATCTGCACGGAGGGCCGCGAGGTCAGCCGCCTCGTCGGCAAGGGCGACGTCGACCTGGCGATCCTCGATCTGCAGATCGGGTCGAAGGGCGCGATGGCGGTCAGCATGGACCTCCGGCTCGACGAGAGCTCCGGCCGCATCCCTCCGGTGCCGGTGCTGATGCTGCTCGACCGCAAGGCCGACATCCACCTCGCCAAGCGGTCCGACGCCGATGCGTGGCTGGTCAAGCCCACCGACCCGCTGGCCTTGAAGCGAGCCGTTCGGGCCGTGCTGGAGGCCTCCGAAGCGATCGCACCGATGGACGAACCGTCCGACGAGCCGGAAACGGCGGAGGAAGGAACCGCCCTCGCCGGATAGCATGCTCACTCGCTACGGGGTGTAGCGCAGCTTGGTTAGCGCGCCACGTTCGGGACGTGGAGGCCGGAAGTTCAAATCTTCTCACCCCGACCAATCGGTACCAGGTGCCCGCCC
>JAYVMH010000006.1:0-10491 GCA_043759015.1 Actinomycetota bacterium | reverse complement strand
CCGTGCTCGAAGCGCCGGAACTGACGGAACTCACAGCCCGCTTCCGCCGCGGCCAGCCCTCGACGTAACGCCGGCCACGCCCGCGATGTCGTGTTTTCGTCACGTCATCCTCACAGCCGCACGTGAACATGAGGTGACCGAAGCGACGTGCCACATGCAGCGTCAGTCGGCGAGGACGAGGAGGTCGTCGCGGTGGATCGCTTCGTGGGTGACACCCGCGGGGAGGTCGGTGGTGCGCCGACCCATGATCGAGCGGAGCACATCACTGTCGCTCAGGGCGATGCCACGCGCGATCGTGTCGCCTCGCGTGTCGCGCACCTCCACGACGTCGCCGGCGCCGAACGAACCCTTGACCTCGACGACGCCCGCGGGCAGCAGCGAAGTACCGCGCTCGAGCAGCGCCCGTCGTGCACCGTCGTCCACGACGAGCGCACCCTCGACGTTGGTGGCGAATCCGATCCAGAGCTTGCGTGCCGGCAGGCTGCGGCCACTCGGTAGGAACGTGGTGCCGACGGAGTCGCCCGCCACGGCCTCGACGAGGACGTTCGGGCGACTGGAGCTGGCGATCACGGCGCGCACGCCGGCCCACGACGCCATGCGCGCGGCCGACAGCTTCGACGCCATGCCCCCGCTTCCTCGAGTGCTGCCCGAGGCCGTGGCCGCGACCGACAGCAGTGGATCGTCGGCCGGCACCGTGTCGATCAGCGTGGCGGTGGTGTCGGTGCGAGGGTCGGAGGTGTACAGACCCGGCATGTCGGTGAGCAGCACCAGCAGATCGGCCGCCACGTTGTGGGCGACGAGGGTGGCGATGCGGTCGTTGTCGCCGAAGCGCAGCTCGTCGGCCGCGATGGCATCGTTCTCGTTGACGATCGGCACGCAGCCCAGCTCCAGCAGGCGCACGAGCGTCTGGCGGGCGTGCAGGTACTGGCGGCGGTCGACGAAGTCGTGTGGCACGAGCAGCACCTGCGCGGCCACGATCGAGTGGCGATCGAGCGATCGGTTGTAGGTCTCCATCAACCGGCTCTGCCCGGCCGCCGAGATGGCCTGCAGCGTGGGCATGTCGGTGGGACGGGCGGTGAGGCCGAGTGCCGCGACGCCAGCAGACACTGCACCTGAGCTGACGAGGATGACCTCGTGACCCGCTTTGCGAAGCGCGGCCAGTTGATCGCACATGGAGTCGATGACATCGACGTCGATCACGCCGAGGCGATCGGTGAGCGACGACGTGCCGATCTTCGCGACCACCCGCACGGCTCAGACCTCTTCCTGGTACTCGAAACTGAACGAGGCGATCCAGACGACGTCGCCATCGAGGGCGCCGGCCTTGGCCAGCATCTTGTGCACACCGAGACGCTTCAGCGCGTAGTCGATGTACGACAGCGCCTCGGGCGTGGTGACGTCGTTGAGCGCGACGACGCGCTCGACCTGTCGCCCGATGAGGCGGTACTCGTGCTCGCCGAGGCGCTCGACACGCCCACCCTCGGCCTCCGGACGGATGATGACGATGCCGTCGTTGAAGGGCTGGGCTCGGCGGGCCTCGAACACGAGCTTCGACAGCTGCTGCACGAGCTCGCGCACACCCTGCTGCGTGATCGACGACACCATCTCGCCGTCCCAGTCGAAGATCGCGCTGTCGCTCTTGGTGCCGACGACGACCCGCGGCCGATCCAGCAACTCCGGCTGGTACTCGCCGAGCTCGTGGAGCAGCACGCGCAGCTGCTCGTCCGGAGGCGGGCCGTCGATGTCGGCCAGGTCGACCATCACGCACAGCACGCGGGCGCGTTCGATGTGCTTGAGGAACTGGTGGCCGAGGCCCTTGCCCTCGCTCGCGCCCTCGATGAGGCCGGGAATGTCGGCCATCACGAACTCGGTGAGGCCGGGCATGCGCACCACACCGAGGTTCGGTTCGAGCGTCGTGAACGGGTAGTTGGCGATCTTCGGCTTCGCCGCGCTGACCACGCTGATCAGCGTGCTCTTGCCCACGTTCGGGAAGCCGACCAGGGCCACATCGGCCATCAACTTCAGCTCGAGCTTCAACCAGTGGTCCTCGCCGTGCTCGCCCTGCTCGGCGAAGGTCGGGGCACGGCGCCGGTTCGACGCGAACTTCGCGTTGCCACGCCCGCCACGCCCACCGGCTGCAGCCAGCCAGCGATCGCCCTGGTTGGCGAGATCGGCGAGCAGTTCACCGGTGTAGAGATCGGTCACGACCGTGCCCTCGGGCACGTGGACCGCAAGATCTTTGCCCCGCTTGCCGTGCATGTCCTTGCCCTGTCCGTGCACGCCGTTGTCGGCCCTGCGGTGCGGGTGGTCCTTGAACGCGAGCAGGGAGGCGACGTTGCGGTCGGCCACCAGCCAGATGTCGCCGCCCTTGCCGCCATCGCCGCCGTTCGGGCCACCGAACGCCACCGGACCCTCGCGCCGGAACGACACACACCCGGCGCCGCCATCGCCGGCCTGCACGTTCAGTTGCGCTTCGTCGACGAACCCGCTCATAGGACCTCTAGAGGCTACCGGTACGCTGGCGGGGATGACCGGAATGGACGAGCGCGCCGAGCGTTGGGCGGCCACGATGGCCGGCCACCGTGCCCCTGCCGGCATCCACCTCGCCCACTCGGATTCGTGGGCAGGCAGCGGCAGCAACCTGCTGCTCGCCCGCACCGCCCGCGAGGAGCGCGAGGACGGAACGCTCGCAACCCTCGCCACCCGCAGCCACGATGCCGGCAACCGGGCGCTCGACGAGCCCGCCGATCCGTGGCGGACGTGCTTCGAACGCGACCGCGATCGCATACTGCACGCCACCGCGTTCCGACGTCTCGCGGGCAAGACCCAGGTGTTCGTGTTCCCCGACGATCATCAACGCACACGACTCACCCACGCACTCGAAGTTGCACAGGTCGCCGTGTCCGTCGCCAGGGCATTGGGTTTGAACGTCGCGCTCACCGAAGCAATCGCGCTGGGCCACGACTGCGGGCACGGCCCGGGTGGCCACGCGAGCGAGGATGCACTCAGCCCCTACGTCGCCGGCGGCTTCGACCACGCCACATGGGGAGCCGACGTGACGCTGGTGTCGCTGAACCTGTGCGCGGAGACGCTGGACGGAATTCGCAACCACTCCTGGAGCCGCCCAGCGCCAAGCACGCCCGAGGGCGAGGTGGTGAGCTGGGCCGACCGCATCGCCTACGTGTGCCACGACTTCGAGGACGCCGTGGCGACCGGCGTCGTCACACCCCAACTGCTGCCACCGTTGGTCCGCGACCGGTGCGGCGAGACCCGCCGGGAGCAGCTCGGCGCGTTCATCTACGGGATGATCGACGGAGCGGCCGAGAGTGCACGCATCGGCATGACCGCCCGCCAGGCCGAGGCGCTCGCCGAGTTCCGCCGGTTCAACTACGAGAACATCTATCTCCGTCCGGCGTCGCGCGATCAGGCCGCAGCCGTCATCGATCTTCTGCGGGCGCTCGTGGAACACTACGCCGCGCGTCCGCACGAGCTGCCCGACACCGACGAGATGCCGGTGGGGAGCCCCGAGGCGTTGCACGCCGCGGTCGCCTACGTCGGCGGCATGACCGACCGCTTCGCGTGCCGCCAGGCGATGGCCCTGCTCGGTTGGCCGCTCGACCGACTGCCCCGTGGCATCGACACCCCGGTCTGAAAAATGAAAAGACCCGGCGTTGCCGCCGGGCACCTTTCGAGGTGACGGGTCGTGAAGTGACGGGTCGTGAGGTGACGGGTCGTGAGGTGACGGGTCGTCAGGCGACGGGTTCGATGTCGATGACCCGGCGACCCTTGCGCTCGCCGAACTTCACCTGACCGTCGACCAGCGCGAAGAGCGTGTCGTCGCCGCCGATGCCGACGTTGCGACCCGGGTGGAACCGGGTGCCGCGCTGGCGGATGAGGATGGCGCCGGCGGAGACCGAGGTGCCACCGAAGGCCTTCACGCCGAGGCGCTGTGCGTTGCTGTCGCGGCCGTTACGAGTGGAGCCGCCGCCCTTTGTCTTCGACATGTGTGGTCAGCCCTTCGTGATGGAGTTGATCTCGACGACGTGGTACTTCTGACGGTGGCCGTAGCGGCGGCGCTGGTTGGTGCGCCGCTTGTAGGTGAAACCGTCGATCTTGGGGCCTTTGGCCCAGCCCACCACCGTGGCGGTGACGGACGCACCCTTCAGCTGATCGGGCGTGGCGAGCACGACGTCGCCGTCGACCAGGAGGACAGGGGTGAGGGAAACCGAGGCGCCTTGTTCGGCATCGAGCAGTTCGACGTGGATCTGCTGACCCTCTTCGACCCGAGCTTGTTTCCCACCGGAAGCGATCACTGCATACATAGCCCTGCGATCCTAGCGGGCCGAGCGGGCGGGTCACACCCCGGTTTGGCATGATGCTGCGATGTCCCACGTCCACCAACGTCCGATCGAGCTCCGCCAACTCGGCACCGACACCCCGCCGGAGCTGATCGCCGTACTCGCCCGTGCGTTCTACTTCGACCCCGTCTTCGGCTTCTTCGCCAAGGACCAGTTGCACGAGTATCGCCTGCTGGCGTCGATCTTCGAGGCCTTCACCGCCGACACGAACGCGTTCGACACCACCTGGGTGGCCACGGCAGGCGACCAGATGGTGGGCGCCGCGGTCTGGCTGCCGCCGGAGGGCATGCCGCGCAGCAAGCGCAGGGAGGCCGCCCTCAACCTGCGCGCCGTGCGGATCCTGGCCCGCGCCCGCAACAAGGCTGCTGGCTTCAAGCTGCTCGACGCGATGGACAAGCACCACCCGCACGAGCCGCACTGGTACCTGATGCTGCTCGGCACCGACCCGATCGTGCAACGCCGGGGTGTGGGTAGCAGGTTGTTGAAGGAGGGGATGGATCGCGCCGACGCCGACGGGCTCCCCTGCTACCTGGAGACCCAGAAGGAGGAGAACCTCGCGTTCTACGGGCCCCACGGGTTCGAGGTGCAGCAGGTGATCGACCTGCCTGCCACGCCCAAGGTGTGGACGATGCAACGTTCTCCGAAGGGGCGCTGACCGCTACTGCAGGAGTGCGTGGTCGATGACCACGCCTCGCCCTTCGCAGTTCGGGCACTGATCGGCAAAGTTGACCAGCAGGCCCTCGCCGATGCGCTTGCGCGTCATCTCCACCAGGCCGAGCTCGCTGATGTCGAACACCTGGGTGCGCGTCTTGTCGCGGGCGAGGGCGCCGCGGAACGCGTCGACCACCTTGCGGCGGTTCTCCTTGATCTCCATGTCGATGAAGTCGATGACGACGATGCCACCGATGTCGCGCAGGCGGAGCTGCTTGGACACTTCCTCGGCAGCTTCCAGGTTGTTGCGGAACACGGTCTCCTCGAGGTTGGAGGTGCCCACGTTCTTGCCGGTGTTGACGTCGATCACCGTGAGCGCTTCGGTGTGCTCGATGATCAACGAGCCACCGCTGGGCAACCAGACCTTGCGGTCGAGTGCCTTGTGGATCTGCTCGTGGATGTGGAAGCGCTCGTAGATCGGCAGCCCTTCCCCTTCGGCGTCGTAGAACTCCACACGGTCGGCGAGCTCGGGGTTGAACGCGCCGATGTAGTCGTGCACGTCCTCGAAGAGACGCTGATCGTCGATCACCACGCCGCGATACTCGGCGTTGAACTCCTCGCGGATGACCCGCACGGCCAGCTCAGGCTCGCGGTAGAGCAGCGCCGGCCCCTGGGCCTTCTTCGCCTTGGCCTCGATCTGGTTCCACTGGCCCAACAAGCGTGTCATGTCGGCGCGCAGCTCGTGCTCGGTTGCGTTCTCCGCGGCGGTGCGCACGATGAGGCCGTGCTCGCCCGGCTTCACCCGATCGAGGATGTTGCGGAGGCGCTTGCGGACGTCGTCGGGCAGTCGCTTGGAGATGCCGTACGTCTTCGAGTTCGGGATCAACACCACGAACCGACCCGGCAGCGACACCTCTTGGGTGAGGCGTGCGCCCTTGGCGCCGATCGGGTTCTTCGTCACCTGGCACACGATCAGTTGCTTGGCGCGCAGCATCTGCTCGATGCGTGGCTCCTTGTTTTTCTCCACGATGTCTTCGGCGTCGTACTGCACGTCGCCGCGGTAGAGCACCGCGTTCTTCGGCGTGCCGATGTCCACGAAGGCGGCCTCCATGCCCGGCAGCACGTTCTGGACCTTGCCGACGTAGATGTTGCCGTGGATCTGACTGATGTCGTCGGCCGGCCGGCTGACGTAGTGCTCGATGAGGTTGCGGCCCTCGAGCACGGCAACCTGGGTGAGCGTCGGGCGGACCTGCACGCACATGAGGTAGCGCCCGACCGGGCGACCGTTGCGCTCGCGACCGCGGCGCTTCTCCAGCACGTCGGGGTCCATCTCGAGCATCGAGGGCTCCGGACGCCCGCTTGTCACAGGGCCGCCGCTGCGCCCCTTTCCGCCACGGCGCCGCTTCTTGTGCGCCGCTTCGCTGTCGGACCTCATGTCGAACCTCGTGTCGGCGACGCCGACTTCCCCGGTAGCCGCCGCAGGCTTCGCCCCGCCGCGCCCGCCCTGCTGGCGCGGCTGCTGGTTCTGCTGACCGCCACCCTTGCCCTTGCCGCGTGCACCTTGGCCCTGACCGTTGTTCGCCGCCGCGCTGGGCGCCGGGGCCGAGCCTGCCGGGGCCGAGCCTGCCGGCGCCGGGCGGGTGTCGCCGATCTGCGGCCGACGCACCAGCGCCCTCTCCGCTGCCTCGACCGACGGACGTCCCTCGCCGATTCGCTCGGGCAGCTCCGGGTGATGGTCCGCGGCGGTGCCGATCACAGCGTCGTCGTCGTGAGCGTCGTCGTCGTGCGCGTCGTCGTCGTCGTGCGCGTCGTCGTCGTGCGCGTCGTCGTCGTCGGCGACATCATCGTCGTCGTCGTGCGCGTCGTCGTCGTCGTCGACATCATCGTCGTCGGCGACATCATCGTCGTCGTCGATGTCGTTCGACGGCTGACCGTCGACCAACGGCCGGTTCGGCTTCCTGCGGTTCTTACCGCCGCGAGAACCTCGACGTCGCTTCTTGGCTGCCGGCGAGATGGTGGGCTCGCCGAGCTGCTCCATACCGTCCGAATGTGATTCGACGACAGAGTCGACGTGTGACTCGACGTGCGAGTCGACGCCAGGTTCGGGGGCCGCGTGGCCCGCCGTGTCGAGTTCCGAATTGTCCATGGGTGAGGTCCCTTCTCATGCGCACTCCACAGGGGTGCGCGTCGCGACCGGCACGGCGGGGATGATCTCCCGGCGCGCGCCCTCGCGCTCGATCCATTGCTGTGTGCGCAGCACCCGCGCGGTCGTATCGACCGGGTCGAGTGCAGGGAACATCGCGGCCACGAGTTCCAGTGGTCGCAGTCCCCGTCCGTTGGTGGCCAACATCGCGCACAGATGCGGCCGAGGATCGTCGGCGGCCGAAGCCACCGACAGATCGAGGATGGCAGGCCGCACGTCGTCGGTGCTGCGCTGCCCCTTTCGCTCACGATCCACCATCAACGTGGTGGTGCAGAGGGTGACGTCGATCGCGGCTTGCGCCTGCTCGAGCTGAACACCTTCGAGAGTGAGCTTCCAGCTGCAGGCGACCACGTCCTCCTGCAGCGAAGGGCTGCCGGCGTCGCGTTCGACGACATGGGTGACCTCGTAGCCGACCGGGAGCGCTGCGCCGAACCGGGCGCACAGTTCGTACAGATCATGTTCGGTGCCGGGCGCGAGCTCCACGTCGAGATACTCGGCGAGGCTCTCGGCACCGGTGGGCAACGCGAGGCCGAACGACATCCGCGGGCGGGGCGTGAAGCCGGCGGAGTACGCCAGTGCCACGTCGGCCTTGCGGACTGCCCGTTCCCAGTGCCGAGCCGTGTCGCGGTGGCTGGTGAAGCGGATCTTGCCCAGCTTGGTGTGGCGCACGCGCAGCTTCATGCCGGCACCTCGGTGAGTACGGGTCGTTCTTGGGGGGCTCGTCGGGGCAGCAACGCGACCGGCACCTCGCCACCGTTGGAGAGGTCTTGCCCGGTCCCCTGGCTGCCACCGCCCGGCGGCACCGCTGACGCGACGACGTGTTCGATCCCGTAGCCCGTGCACACTCCACAGTCGTAGCACGGCGTCCAGCGACAATCCGGGAGGCCGTGTTCGGCGAGCGACTCCTGCCAGTCCTGCCACAGGAAGTCTTTGTGCAAACCCGCGGACAGGTGGTCCCACGGCAGCAGTTCGTGTTCGTCGCGGTGGCGATGCACGTACCAGTCGACGGAGAGCCCCTCGGCCGCCATCGCCTCTTCCCAACGGGCGAGGCGGAAGAACTCGCTCCACTCCTGGAACACACCACCCATCCGCCACACGCGCTCCATCACCGCACCGATGCGACGATCGCCGCGCGCCGCGATGCCTTCGGCCAAGGTAGCCGCCGGGTCGTGCCACTTGATGTTCACGCCCCTGGCCTTCTGACCGGCATCGCGCACGAGCTGCACCTTGCGGCGCAGTTCGGCGGTGGTGTTCTGGCCGAACCACTGGAACGGGGTGTGTGGCTTGGGTACGAACCCGCCGAGGCTGACCGTGACGCTCGCGCGGTTGGTGTGGCGGCGACCGATCTGCACGCAGTTGCGAGCGAGGTCGATGATCCCGAGCGTGTCGACGTCGGCTTCGGTGGGCAAACCGGTGAGGAAGTACAGCTTGGCGCGGTGCCACCCCTGGGAGAACGCGGACTCGACCGCGCCGTAGAGATCTTCTTCGGTGATCAGCTTGTTGATCACTTGGCGAAGCCGCCAGCTCCCCGCCTCGGGAGCGAAGGTCAGGCCGCTGCGCCGTCCGTTGGACACCTGACCGGCGAGCCCAACCGTGAAGGCATCCAC
Organism: Actinomycetota bacterium; assembly: GCA_043759015.1. Taxonomy (GTDB): domain Bacteria; phylum Actinomycetota; class Acidimicrobiia; order Acidimicrobiales; family Ilumatobacteraceae; genus UBA668. The sequence goes on along the minus strand of JAYVMH010000006.1, from coordinate 1,672 downwards.
ACGCAACGACGGCAGGCTGATCGAGATCGTGTCGCTGGTGCCACAGCCCGCCGCGTTGATCCCCTGCGTGACCTGTTCGATCCCGCTGAAGTCGGCCGTGGACAGCGATGTGAGGCTGACTTCGTCGTACCCGGTGCTGCGCAGACCGGCCTGGATCATCGTGCGGACCTGTTCCGCCGGGCGCTCGCGCACCGGTCGGGTGATCATGCCCGCCTGACAGAAGCGACAGCCGCGGGTGCAGCCGCGGAACACCTCGACGGCCAGCCGGTCGTGGACCACCTCGGTGAGCGGAGCGAGCGGGCGCTTGGGGTACGGCCACTGCCCGAGGTCGGCGATCGTGCGCTTGTGGACGACGGCGGGAACATCGGCGAAGCGAGGCGTGACCGCGCGCAGCGCCGGGCCGTCGTACTCGACGTCGTACATCGCCGGCGCGTACACACCGGGGATCTTGGAGAGCTCGCGGAGCACACCCTCGCGGCTACCGGGCGTCTTGCCCGAGGCCTTCCAGTCGCGCACGACGTCGGTGATCTCGCCGATCACCTCCTCACCCTCGCCGAGCACCACGAGGTCGACGTAGTCGGCCAACGGCTCGGGGTTGAACGCACAGTGCCCGCCGAGCACGACGAGTGGGTGGCCGGGCTCGCGGTGCGCCGACCGCACCGGCACACCGGCGAGGTCGATCATGTTGATGACGTTCGTGTAGACCAGCTCCGCGGCGAGCCCGAACGCGAGCAGGTCGAACTCACCCGCAGCTCGGTGCGTGTCCACCGAGAACAGCGGCACGTCGCGTTCGCGCATCAGCGCTTCGAGGTCGCTCCACGGCGCGTACGTACGTTCGGCGACGGCATCGTCGCGTTCGTTCAGGATTTCGTAGAGGATCTGAAGCCCCTGGTTGGGCAAGCCGATTTCGTAGGTATCGGGGTAGGCGAGCAGCCAGGTGACCTTGCCCGGCGCATGCCGAGGGGTGGTGGCGCCGTCCTCGCACCCGATGTAACGGGCTGGTTTTTGAACCCGAGCCAGGAGCGGTTCGATCCGCGCCCAGAGAGAACTCATTTCATTCGCAGCCTACCTGCCGTTCACCCCGCCACCGAGGGTTAGGTGGAAAAAGACCGCGGAATGTATCAATCTCGGCACTCAGGGTGACCGGTGGCCCCAGGGGCGGCTAGCGGTAGCGGCGCATGTGGACGCTCTGGACGAGGCCAAGGAGGGCGAAGAACGTCACCACGCCGGAGCCGCCGTAGCTGATGAACGGCAGCGGGAGGCCGGTGATCGGCATGATCCCCACGGTCATCGCGATGTTCTGGAACACCTGCCACAGCATGATCGAGAACACCCCGACGCAGAGGTAGGTGCCCAGCAGGTCGCGCGACAGGTGGGCGATGCGCCAGATTCGCAGCAGCAGCAACGCGTACAGCCCAATCACGACGGCACAACCGATCAACCCGAACTGCTCGCCCACGGCCGAGAACGGGAAGTCGGCCCACTGCACCGGGATGTCGCGTTTGGCGTTGGTGATCGGCCCGAGCAGCCAGCCCTTGCCCGTGACGCCTCCCGTGGCGAGCGCCCTGATCGCGTTGCGACCTTGGTACAGCACATCCTTCAGGGCCGGATTGTTGGAGTCCTGGTTGAAGAACGCCGTGAACCTGCGCAGCTGGTACTGGTTCACCAGCCG
>JAYVMH010000005.1:0-4745 GCA_043759015.1 Actinomycetota bacterium | reverse complement strand
ACCCCACCGGCGGGCGTCATCGACGTTTCGGTCACATCATCTTCACGTAGTCATGTGAACACGAGATGACCGAGACGGGCTGTTCCGACTGTGATCGTCAGTGCCGGAGGATCGCGCGGAGGCGAGCGTCGGGTTCGGGTCGGGCCCCGAGGTGCTCGATGACCCACGCGGAGATCGTCGTCGCGAACCGAGCCGCTTCGACAGCATCGTGATGCTCGAGGTAGTGGGCGAGGAAGCCGCCGGCGAACGAGTCGCCGGCGCCGGTTGCATCGACGAGGTTGTTCGTGCCGGCCGGGACGTGGGTCGACTCGCCGTGCTCGTGGACGAGCGCGCCGTCGGCGTCGAGCTTCAACATGATCAGCGCGCCCGGGTAGAGCTCGGCGAGCGCTGACGCGATGTCCACGGGTTCGGTGAGGCCGCCGGTGAGCATGCTGCCCTCCTCCTTGTTCGGCAGGAGGATGTCGATGCCGAGGTCCTGCGTCACCACCAGGAACTGGCGCACGCCCATCTCGCCGATCATCTGGAACGAACCGGGATCGAACGACAACGTCGCACCCGCCGTACGAGCGGTGATCGCGGCCGAGCGAGCCGCGGCGCGAGGTGGGTCGATGAAGAACGACCAGGCGGTGAGGTGCAGGTGCTGCGACCGGGCGATGACGGCGCGCGGGAGCTCCGACGGCAGCAGGTAGAAGTCCGCACCGTGGCCCGACACCATCGACCGTTCGCCCGTGTGATCCACGAACACCGCGACCGAGCCGGTGAGGTGGGCTTCGGTCTCCACGAAGTGTGCGGCCACGTGCTCACGGTCGAGGTCTTCCTGCGCGAGCTGTCCGAATCGGTCGCGGCCGATCTTGCCGATGAACTCGGTGGGCTGACCCGCTCGGCTCGCCCACACCGCGACGTTCGCGGCGCTCCCGCCCGGCGTCAGCATCACCTCGCCGAACGTGTCGCCACCGCGCAACAGCTCGCTGTTCGTTCGGATGAGGACGTCCCAGGCGAAATCGCCGACGACGCACATGGGGCCTGCCACCTGGCGCACGGTAACGAGCTAGCGGAACGACCGCAACAACACCTCACCGCGCGGCGAGAGCCGGTACCCGACGTCGAGGCTCTCGGTGAGCCCCAGCTCCTTCAGCTTGCGCACGTTGATCTTGAACGCCGGCCGGTCCTGCTTCGCGTGGCGGGCGAGCGCAGTGCTGACGACGCCGGGATACGTCTCGATCAGTCGCAGCGTGGTGCGTGTCCATGCGCCGGTCGGCGAGCGGGTGTCGAGTCGGTCGAGCCGGACCTTCAACGCGTCGATCTCGTCGTCGGTGAGCGCGGCGTGCTCGCGACGCTCCGCCCGATCGTCGCGCCCCACGTAGCGCAGCTGCACCCTCCACACCAGACGTTCGGGGTCTGGCCCGCCGAGGCGCGCGAGCAGCCGTTCGAGCGTTCCCTCGCCGGCTGCAACGGCATCGGCCAGCGTCAGTTCATCGGCCCGAACCTGACGAACGTCGGTCGCCTCCAACAGCATCCCAGCCACTCGGTACCGACCACCGGTCTTGGCCTGGGCACGGGTCCAGGTGCGCACCGTGACGGTGATCGATCCGTCGGCGAGGCCCGGCCAGGCGTCGGCGGTGAACAGCACCAGTCAGTGCTTCCTCGTCGACGTCGCCGACGCCGTGGCGGCCACCAGGCCGAGGCCGATGAACACCGTGCCCGCGACCCACCGGCGCACGAACGGAAGTGCCCGGCCGCGCAGCAGGACCTCGCGAAGGCTGCTGGCGAGCAGCGAGTAGGTCCCGTCGGTGCATGCGCCGATCAGAACGAACTCCAGCCCGAGGATCAACGCCTGCAACCCGGGGCGACCCTCATCGGGATGGATGAACTGCGGGAGGAACGAGAGGAAGAAGAGAGCGACCTTCGGGTTCAGCACGTTCACCACGATCCCTTGGGAGAACGCTCGCTGCGCGCTCACCCCTGGCTGGTCGGCATCGATCGGGGCGGGCGGCTTCATCAGCGTGCGGACGCCCACGAACACGAGATACCCGGCCCCCAACCACTTCACGGTGTTGAACGCGGTCGCCGAGGTGGCGAGCACTGCGGACAGGCCCGCGGCCGCAGCGATCGCGTGAACGAGGTTGCCGAGCGACAGACCTGCCACCGCGGCAAGGCCGGCTCGTCGGCCGTCGCTCACGCTGCGGTTGACGATGTAGAGCACGGCCGGCCCGGGGATGAGCAACAGGATGACGGCGGCGGCGGCGAACGCGAGAAGTGTGGAGGCGTTGGGCACGGGTGATGACCCTATTCGCTACACGCCGACGTCGACCGGTCGATTCGGAGGTCCGTCGCGCAGCAGCCGATGGAGATGATCGTGCAACGAGGCCGGCACGAACGGCAGGCCGGGCGACACGTCCGAGGGGCGCCACCAGGCGACGTCGAACAAATACTCCGTGTTCAGCTGCTCCCACGTCAGGCGCGGGATCGGCTCGAAGGCGGGCGTACGGACCAGGTAGATCCGTTCGCGCTGGCCGTCCCACCGGCCGTCGATGAACGGGATGATGTGCAACCGGTTCCACACCTGACGTCCGACCACTACGTCGACGAGCCCGAGCTCCTCGGTCAGTTCGCGGCGCAGCGCATCGTGATCGGACTCACCCGGTTCTACTCCGCCGCCGGGCAGTGCCCACCGCAGACCCGTGTTCGGGAACTCGAAGCGGACGAGCAGGATCCGGTCGTCCGGGTCGAGCACCACGGCCCGCACGGCCTCACGGATCCGCAGGCCGACCACCCCGTGATCACCATCAGTCGTCACCATCAGTCGTCACCATCAGTCTGAGGGCTGCTCGTTGAGCCCGTCGTTGAACGCCCGGTACAGCTCGTAGATGCTCTTGCACGCTTCGCAGAGCGGCAGCTGCTTGGGGTCGCGCGACGGCACCCACACGTGGCCGCACAGCGCCTCGAGCGCTGTGCCGTAGATCCGTGCCTCCAGCACCTTCGCGGCAGCGCTCTCGCCCGGTTCGGTCTTGACGATGTGCGCGGCCGCCGGTTCTCCGGTCTGGGTGACCTCATCGGTGTCGGGGGTGAGGGTCGGAAGAGGAGAGAGCTTGCTCACGGTTGACAGTCAACCACGGCCTGCGCAGTAGGATGGCGACGATGCCGCTCTACGAGTTCAAGTGCCGCACGTGCGACGACACGTTCGAGGTCCGCCGCCCGATGAGCGAGGCCGGCGACCCCGCCACGTGCCCCCAGGGCCACGACGGCGCGGTACGTCTGCTCTCGGTGTTCGCCAGCGTGGGCGCCACAGGCGGCGCCCCTTCGCCGGCGCCGGCCGCACGCCCCGCAGGACATGGCTGTGGCGGCGCTTGCGCCTGCTCGCACTGACCGACCGCGGCATCAACCGCGCCTCAGGCCAGGCCGGCGAGTTCTGCGGCCAGGTTCGCCCTCGCCCGCGATTCGCGCTCGTGGAACATGTACGCGGTGTGGAACAGAGTCGGCGAGTCCAGGAACCGGCGCAGGACCATTGACCGTCCTGCCTTCCACTCCTCGATCTTCACATGGGCGTATTCCATGCGCACGCCTTGGACGTACGCCGCGTAGTCGTTGGGTTCGGCGCCGAGGATGGCGAGGTCGGCGTCCACCATCACCGCCTCGTCGGCTCGCGCGGGCGCATGGGTCGCGGTGGCCATCACGAGGCGATGCGCTGTCGCGGCCCGAACCTTCGACCACCCGATCTCGAACGCGACACGTTGCGCGGACTCCGCGCTGGCGGCCTCGTTGTCCGATCGATTGATGTCGTAGACCAGGTCGTGGTACAGCGCGGCCAGCCGTACGGCACCGACATCGACCGACAGGTCCAGGCCGTCGGCGGCGATCTCGTCCACGTGGCGCAGGACCCACATGATGTGGGTGGCGGTGTGGTAGCGGCGGTGGGGCTCGCGGTACCGGGCAAGGAGGTGGTCGAGCTGTTGGGGGTGATGCATGCCGACGAGGTGCTGCCAGGCCGACCGCAGTTCCACCTCCGGGGTGCTCATGGTGTGATCGTATGGTCTGATGACCGTGCTGATCGATGAACCGCGCTGGTCGTTCAAGGACAGGGTGTGGAGCCATCTGGTGAGCGATGCCAGCCTGGATGAACTGCATGCGTTCGCCGCGCGTGCGGGCATTCCCGAGCGAGGCTTCCACGGCGACCACTACGACGTGCCCCAGGAGTACTACGACGAGATGGTGGCACTGGGCGCGGTGCCGACGCCCAGCCGCGAACTGGTGCGCCGGCTGCGCGACGCGGGCCTGCGGCTGAGCCCCGCCCAGCGGCGCGCCGCGCGCTGACGCGCTCATGGCCAGCGCTCGGGTTCGCCGAGTAGATCGCGTGGGCACACCGTGCCGCGACGGCCGATGACGTACCACTCGAGGAGCTGCAACCCGAAGCCGTGAGCGATGCTGCTGGCTTCGAGCCAGCGATCCACGTCGCCCGCCAGCACGTCGCCCGCCAGCACATCGGAGTCGGGCCGAACGGACGCAACGACCAGGGAACACAGGTCCGGCACCCGCTCGCCGGCACGGCACATCAACTCGACGATCTGCAGCATCGCATCGGGCGGTTCGGTGCCGGAGATGACGGTGACGACACCGCCGATGCCGTCGGCATCCAGCAAGAACGCGAGCGTCTCGTGCCGAGCCGGATCCGACCTTGCCGCGGCGAGCAGGCGCAACGCATGGGCGCCGTTGCGCACGGGCAAGGGTCGGCGCCGTGCCGGCGGGGG
>JAYVMH010000004.1:0-4758 GCA_043759015.1 Actinomycetota bacterium | reverse complement strand
GCAATGGCGCGTCCCCACGCGGCCGCGGCGCCGAGGGACACCGCCCAGGCGCTGTACTCGCGCAGCAGCCCGTGCTTCCAGGCCCATTCGACGTGCTTCCCCTCGCTCGCCTCCAAGAAGCGGCGGAACGACTCGGCCTGCAACGCGACGGCGCTACCGGCGGCGCTGCGGCGCGGCAGGTAGGCCGAGTACGCGAGGAGCGCCGCCAACGCCGGAACGAGGATGGCCGCGACGATCGTGATCCCGGGCACCTCGCGTACACCCGAGAGCACGAGGTCGCCGAGCACGAGCAGGCCGATCATGAACGGAATGCCGAGCAGGCGGAGCGCGCCGCCGCTCGAACCGGGGCCGCCCCGCGACCACCATCCGGCCTCCTTCGACGCGACCTTCTGCTCGGCCTGGATCTCCTTCCACAGGGTGAGCAGTCGCGGCTGGTACTTCCCGAGCTCGAGCGAACCATCCGGTGCGAGCAGCGTGTCGATGCGTTGCCTGGTGATCGGCGGCGACTCGGCGAGGTGCGCACCGGCGGCCAGCGTCCGGGTGCCGTCGTGCTCCTGGAGCTCGATCACCTGTTGCGCGATCTGGTCGCTGAACCAAGCGGACACGGTGTCGTTGTCGATGGCTTCGTGCAGCAGCAGCGCTCCGTGCCACGGCCGCAAGCCGCGCGGTGACTCGAACTCGGTGGTGGCCAGCGCCTCCAGCTGCTGGTCCGTCAGCAGCCGAACCGGGGCCCGCGGATCGGCGAACGCCGCGTCGGCAGCCGTGGCGCCACCCACCTCGTTGCGCCCCGCGCGGCGGGCCATCACGAAACCGCCTGCGCCCGAAAGGGCACCGAGGCCGAGAGCGATCAACGCGATCGGCCACCGGTTCCACGAGCGCGCAGGGAACGGGGCGGGCTCGGCGATCGTCGCCGAGGGATCGAGCCCGGTGATCGTTCCACCGACGGTGATGCCGTCGCCCGCCTTCAACGGCTGGAACACGACCCGGTACGCAGGAGCGGTGCCGGAGAGCACACAACCGGCGACGGTGCCGGACGGCCCGACGTTGCACGACGCACCCGTGAGCCGGAAGCCGGTGAGCACCACTTCGAATCGGCGGGTCTGCAACGTCTCGTCGGAACCTATGATGTCGAGGGCCAGCTGTCCGGAGGAGAGGTTCGCGGACGGCAACGTGAAGTCGAGCACGTACCGGTGACGACCGTCGGTGGTGACGTTCGGGTCGCCGACCCGGATGCGGGTCTGCGATCCCTCGTCCGTCACGGAGAGTTGATCGGGCGCATTCGGCGAGGAGGCGACGACGTCGGTGGGTGCGCCGAAGTCGTTGGGGATGATTCGCTCGTAGCCGTGACGCGACGTGTTCCCGAAGTCCTCGTCGACGACCTCGTGGACGTGCACACCATTGCCCGCGGGGCTGACGACGACGAGCTTGGCGTCGAAACGCTCCGGATGGACCCCGCGGCCCATGACGCCCAGGGCGACGAGGATCGGCACGGCCAAGACCGCGGCGACCACTGCGACGTGACGCCACCTCCCGACCCGGTTGAGCACGCCACCAACGTACCTCAGCCGTGGAGACCGGCCAGTTGGCCTGCCATCCGTCCGATCCAACACGTCTGGGTCGCGTCGCGACGTTCTTCCCACCAGTCGGCGACGCGGAACAGCCGGTACATGGAGTGGACGCCGACCCAACGGATCGGCTCGGGCTCCCACCTGCGCGAGCGATAGCCGACCCACGGGAGTCGAGTGGCATCGGTGTCGAGGCCGAGCACGAGATCGGCGAGTGACTTCGTCGCGGCGTAGGCGGTGGTGACCCCGTGGCCCGCGTAGCCGACGGACTGGCCGACACCGGTCGAGGGGTCGTAGGTGACCGAGGTGCACCAGTCGCGACTCACCCCGAGCACACCCGACCATGCGTGGGCGACATTGAAGTGGACATCGGGGAAGTACGTGCGCAGTCGGGTGTGGAGCAGCTCGACGGTGCTCGCCGGCGTGCGGCCATCTCCTCCAGTGCCCGAGCCGAACCGGTACGGCGAACCTCGACCACCGATCGCGATGCGCCCGTCCGCTGTGCGCTGCGCGTAGATGAACGTGTGGGCGGCGTCGCTGAGGCAGTCGAGCCCGGTCCACCCGATGCGGCTCCACTGCTCGTCGGTCAGTGGTTGAGTGGCGATCATCGAGCTGTTGACGGGGATGATGCGGCGGGCGCCGAGAAGCGGGCCGCTGTAGCCCTCGGTCGTGATCAGGATGTGCGGCGCGCGAACGACGTGGTTGCCGGCGACGACCCGGCCGGGCTCGATCTCGGTGACTCGCGTGTGTTCGTGGATCACCACGCCCCGCGCCTCCAGCACGGCAGCGAGACCGACGACGAGCTTGGCAGGATTGATGCGCGTGACGTCGGGGTAGTGGAGCCCGCCCGTCGCGCCCCGCACGTCGATGTGCGCGGCAACCTCGACGGCCGCGAGGCGCAGCACTCGTTCCGGCGCCAGACCGTGGGTGAGGTCCGCGGCGCGGCGTGCCTCCAGTCGGGCGAGGCCCGCCTTGTTCGTGGCGACGACGAGGTTGCCACCCCGGTGTGCGTCGATCTCCAGACCGTGTTCGCCGGCGACGCGGACGACGTCGGTGATGCCGTCCAGCATGGCCTGTTGCAGCCGCGCGACCCCCTCGGGCCCGGCCGGTCCGGCCGCGTAGTGCGTCCGGTTGCCGGGGATCAGCTGCGATAGCCAACCGCCGTTGCGGCCCGACGCCCCGAAGCCGACGTGTTCGGCCTCCAGCACGATCACCCGCAGGTCGGGGCGCGTGTTCGTGAGGTGATGCGCCGTCCACAACCCCGACATGCCCGCGCCGATGACGACGACGTCGGCCTCCGCGTCGGCCGAGAGTGCCGCTCGATCGGGGCGCGACGACAACCCCTGCATCCAGAACGAGACTCCACCGTTGCGATAGCCGTCGACCATCTGCGCATGTTGGCACCTTCGCGACCGTGCGAATCGACGGACGTACGTTTCACGACCCGGCTGGATGAGGCACACTGTCGGGATGTCGTCCGGCCATTCCATCGACCTCGCCCTGTTGGTCTTCCGCCTCGGAGTCGGCGGGGTGATGCTCGCCCACGGCTACAACCACGTGTTCGGCGGCGGCAAGATCGCCGGTACCGCCCGCTGGTTCGGTTCGATGGGCATGCGTCCGCCACTCGTGCACGCCTGGCTGGCCAGCCTCACCGAGCTCGGGGCAGGGGCGCTGCTCGTGTTCGGCCTGCTGATGCCGTTCGGCGGTGCCGGCGTGGTCGGCGTGATGAGCGTCGCGTTCATCATCAACCACCGCAAGAACGGCTTCTTCATCTTCCGCCCGGGCGAAGGCTACGAGTACGTGATGACGCTGCTGATCACCGGCGTCGTGCTCGGCACGATCGGCGGCGGGCGATGGTCGCTGGACCACGCGTTCAAGCTCGACCGTCACCTCGTCGGCACGCCAGGCTTGCTGATCGCCGCGCTCGCCGGCGGTGGTGGGGGCCTGCTGTTGATCGCCACCTCGTGGCGCCCCGAGAAGAAGGCCTGACCCGCTCCGAGCCGAGCGGAGATCCGTATGTGGTTGTCGTGGCAGGCCGCGGTGCAATCGGCGTTGGTGATCCTCGCCCTCGTGGGGGTCGCCGCCGTGCTCCGTGTCCGCGCCCGCGCTCCGCGGTGGAACGGCCCACTGACGCTCGCGACCGAGGTGTCGCGCGTACTCGTCCTGTACGCGGTGTGGCAGTTCACCCGCGAGCAGACGGTGACGCACACAGCGGGCGCGATGGAGAACGCACGAACGCTGTGGCACCTCGAGCGGTGGCTCCACCTTCCCAACGAGCTGTCGTGGCAGCAGGCCTTCCTGCCGCATCGATGGCTGATGACGTTCATGGACGGGTACTACGCGATCGCCCACATCCCCGTCATGGGTGGCGTGCTGGTGTGGCTGTACTGGCGCCATCGCGACCGCTACCCGCTGGTCCGCAACATCCTCGCCCTGACGACGTTCTTCAGCGTGCTCATGCACATGCATCCGTTGGCACCCCCTCGCATGTTGACCGATCTCGGCTTCGTCGACTCCGCTCTGCTGCTCGGCCAGTCGGTCTACGGCGCGAACGGCACGGGAGTGTCGAATCAGCTGGCGGCGCTCCCGTCGCTCCACTACGCGTGGGCGATCATCGGCACGGTCGCGGTCATCCGGATCAGCACGAGCAGGTGGCGATGGCTGATCGTGATCCACGTGGTGTTGACGACACTGGCGGTCACGGTGACGGCGAACCACTGGTTCATGGACGGCATCGTCACCATTCCGATCATCGCCGTGGCGTGGGCGATGCAGAACGCGGCGAGCCGAGCGATGGCCCGTTGGTGGCAAGCTCGTGCACCACACGATGTCGCTCAGGACGACGAAGCGCCGGCGATGGCGTCGGCGTCGGCGTCGGAAGGCGCAACCAGCGGCGCACTCTGAAATGAGGGACCCATGACCGGTATTCGAGCGTTCGTGTCACCCGGATCGCGTGTTCGTTCGTCGGTCGTGTCATGGCGAGTGTGACGACGACCGGTGTGACGACGACCGGTGTGAGCGGCTGACACCCGTGCCGGTGATCGCGAGCCCGACGCTCGAAGCGGTTGGTGCGCGTCTCCTCGCGGGGATCGCAGCAGCGCGATCGCAGGGTGAGCGGATCACCGCGGACGCTGAGGCGCTCGTGGTGCGCCTGTTCCACGCCGAAGGCCGATCGCTCGTGCGCCTTGCGCGC
>JAYVMH010000003.1:0-4767 GCA_043759015.1 Actinomycetota bacterium | reverse complement strand
TCTCAGCACACCCGAGCACGAGGCGGAGGTCCGCGCCGATCGGCGCCGCCTGCACGAGATCTTCACCCACACCCTTCTGCTGCCGATGCTGGGCATTCCGCTCGGCGAGATGTGGAACCTGGAGGCACTGGCCGCCGATTGCGCAGCCGACGGGCGCTACGAGTGCATGTTCAGCTCGGCGCCGCTGAACCTCCCCAGCGGTGTCGCCAGCCCACCGAACGCGCTGGCGCTGAAATGACCGGGATGTTCGACCTCCGCGGGCACGTCGCACTGGTCACAGGTGGCAACAGCGGCATCGGTCTCGGCATGGCCGACGCGCTGGCCGCGCACGGAGCGGCCGTCGCCATCTGGGGCACCAACCCGGAGAAGAACGCCGCCGCGGCCGAGGCGTTGCGCAGCCACGGCAAACCCGTGCTCGACCTCGTCTGCGATGTCGGCGACCACGACGCGGTAGTCGCGAACATGCGCGCCACCGTCGATGCGCTCGGACGGCTGGACTCGTGCTTTGTGAACGCCGGTGTCGGTGGCAGGGCCGCGAGCTTCGCCACGATGTCGGAGGACGAATGGCATCGCGTGCTGCGCATCAACCTCGACGGCGCGTTCTTCACCGCCCAGGAGGCTGTCAAGCAGATGGTCGACCAGGAGCCGCAGGGCGGGTCGATCGTGTTCACCACGTCCGGCTCCGCGTTCTACGGGCAGCAGAAGGGCCAGCACTACGGCGGTAGCAAGGCAGCCCTCAACGCGATGATGAAGGGGATCGCCGTTGAGCACGCCCGTCACGGCATCCGCGCCAACTCCGTGCTCCCCGGCTGGACCGAGAGCGAGATGACCGCCCCCGCGTTCGCGTGGGACAAGTTCGTCGACAACGTGATGCCTCGCGTGCCGTTGCGGCGATGGGGCAGACCCGACGACTTCGGTGGGATCGCGGTGTACTTCGCCAGCGCTGCGAGCAGCTGGCACACCGGCGACATCATCACGATCGACGGTGGGTATCACTCCTTCTGAAAGGCTGGCGTCATGACCACGTACGAGACTCGGCGAGTTGAGGGCCACGCCGGCCAGCAGGCCATCGCGGCGCTGATGGCGTTCGGCACCGACACGATGTTCACGCTGAACGGCGGGCACATCTGGCCCCTGTACGACGCGGCGCGCGACCAGGGCATGCGCGTGGTGGACACTCGCCACGAGCAGACGGCGACGTTCGCCGCCGAGGCCTACGCCAAGCTCACCCGGCGGCCCGGGTTCGCCGCGCTCACCGCCGGTCCCGGCATCACCAACGGCACCTCGGCCATCACGTCCGCATGGTTCAACGGTTCGCCGCTCGTGGTGCTCGGCGGGCGTGCACCCGAGCTCCGTTGGGGAGCGGGCTCACTCCAGGAGTTCGATCACGTGCCGGTGATGGCTCCGATCACCAAGTCCGCCGCGACGGTGAAGGACGGGTCGCAGGCGGGGGCGATGGTGCACGCCGCGGCGCGTCTGTCGATGACCCCCCATCGCGGTCCCACGTTCCTGGACTTCCCGCTCGACGTGTTCGGTCCATCTGGGGGCGACGTGCCGTTGCCGGACGAATGCGTTGGTCTGGGCGTCGCCCCCGACCAGGACGCGGTGGATCGCCTCGCCGCGATGATCGCAGGTGCCGAGCGGCCCGCGTTCATCGTCGGCAGCGACGTGTACTGGGATGGTGCGTGGGACGCGCTGCGCGCCGCGGCCGAGCACCTCCGGGTCCCGTGCTTCTTCAACGGTCTGGGTCGTGGCACGTTGCCGGCCGATCACGAGTTGGCGTTCCTCCGAACGAGGGGCTTGCTCAAGGCGCGGGCCGATCTGGTGGTCGTGCTCGGCACGCCGCTCGACTTCCGGCTCGGGTTCGGGAAGTTCGGGAACGCGGCGGTCGCCCATGTGGTCGACGCGGCGAGCCAGCTTGCGCGGCACATCGCCGTGCACACGGTCGCGGGCGACTCGAACATGGTGCTGCGGTCGCTCGCCGACCACTCCGGCCCACGCGTCGACCACGACGGCTGGGTCCAGGAGCTGCGGTCTGCCGAGCAAGCCGGGCGCGCTGCGGACGCGCTGCTGCTCGCCGCCGACAGCGCGCCGATCAAGCCGAGCCGGATCTACGGCGAGCTCGCCCGCAGGTTGGAGCGCGACGCGGTCGTGATCTGCGACGGCGGCGACTTCGCTAGCTACGCCGGCAAGTTCGTGGAGGTGCACGAGCCCGGCTGTTGGCTCGACACAGGGCCGTACGGCTGCCTCGGCAACGGCCCCGGGTACGCGATCGCGGCGCGCACGGTGCGGCCCCACAGCCAGATCGTGCTGTTGCTCGGCGACGGCGCGGCAGGCTTCAGCCTGATGGACGTCGACTCGATGGTGCGGCACCGGCTGCCGGTCGTGATGATCGTGGGCAACAACGGCATGTGGGGGCTGGAGAAGCACCCGATGCAGGCGATCTACGGTTGGGACATGGCGTGCGACCTGCAACCCGGGTTGCGGTACGACGACGTGGTGCGCGCGCTCGGCGGCGCCGGGGAGACCGTCACCGACCCCGCGCAGATCGGCCCAGCGCTCGACCGGGCGTTCGCGAGCGGCGTGCCCTACATGGTCAACGTCCTCACCGACCCGGCTGACGTGTATCCCCGCACCAGCAACCTCGGCTGAGTGCCGGCGTTCGCCGGGTTCGACGACTGCCGGGCTCGACGACTGCCGGGCTCAACGACTGCCGGGCTCAACGACTCAGGGGCAGCCGGACTCGGGGGCAGCGGCGACGTTGCCGTGGGCGTCGATGTCCATCAACGGTGACAGGCCGAGCAGGTACCCGGGCACGAGGTCGGCCTCGCTCTTGGGCGGCGTGCGTTCCAGCAACGTGTAGGCCTCGATCGCCCGCAGCATGTCGTTGCGGGCGATGTTGCACGCCGCGCCGCTGGCCTGCGAGAGGGCTTTCGTGCCGGTCTGTGCATCGATCACAGCACACGCCGGGAACGTGAGGGACGCACCGGCCAGAAGGAGTGCTCCGGAGCGGCGTGTCATCGGGTCTTGTCCATGAATAGGTCAACCTCCACTAGGACACGGGTGACCCTTCCTGCAGCCACCAGCCCTTTGGTATCGGACGCCGAAACCATGAACGTGAGTCTTCGCCCCTCGATTTTTTCGAGCTGAGCCTCTGCCTCCACGGTCTGGCCCACCGCGGTGGGTTGGAGATGGTCCACCTGCACCCGCATGCCCACCGTGGTCGTCCCCTCGGCGAGGTGGCCTTCCAGCGCTGCACATGTGGCCTGCTCGCAAAGGGCGACGACACGCGGCGTGGCCAGCACAGGGACCGACCCCGAGCGCATGGCGACGGCCGTGTCGGCCTCGGTGACCACCATGCGCGCGAGGCCTCGCAGGCCGACCACCGCACTCACGGGGTGGAACGCTACTCGGTAGGCTGCCGCCCGTGATCGACAGCGACGTGTTGGAGCGTGTGTTGGGTGCGGCCGTGCGCACGGGCGCCGAGTTCGCGGAGGTGTACGCCGAGGACAAGCGTTCCACCTCCGCCGGTCTCGACGACGGACGCGTGGAACAGGTCACCAGCGGCCGCGACCGTGGCGCGGGCATCAGGGTGGTGCGGGGCGACACCACCGGCTTCGCCCACACCGCGGATCTCAGCGAGGCCGGCCTGCTGGCCGCGGCCGAAGTTGCGGCTGCCGCAGCCAGCCTGGGTGGGGGTGGCGCGCGGACGATCTCCCTCCAACGTGGCCCCACCCGCACGGTCAGCCCCGTGGAACGCTTCCCCGACGACGTCCGCAAGACCGACAAGGTCGAGCTGCTGCGACGGGTCGATGAGGCGGCACGATCAGCCGGCGCAGCGATCGTGCAGGTGAGCGCCGGTTACGGAGACAGCCGCAAGCAGATGCTGGTGGCCAACACCGAAGGCGTGTATATCACCGACGAGCAGGTGCGCACCATCCTGCGGGTCAGTGTCGTGGCGAGCGCCGACACCGGCATGCAGACGGGCTTCCAGAGCGCCGGTCGCACGATGGGGTTCGAGCTGTTCGATCAGGTCGACGTCGAGGACCTCGCCCGCGACGCGGCCCGCCAGGCGCTCACCAAGTTGAATGCCCGCCCGGCACCCAGTGGCGCGCTGCCCGTGGTGATCAAGTGTGGCAGCGGCGGCGTGCTGTTCCACGAGGCGTGCGGTCACGGTCTGGAGGCGGATCTGGTGGCCAAAGGCGGCAGCGTCTACAAGGGCAAACGGGGCGAGCTCGTCGCGTCGCCACTCGTCACGCTCGTCGACGACGGCACGATGTCGGGTGAGTGGGGCGCGATCTCCTACGACGACGAAGGCCATACCAGCCAGTACAACGTGTTGATCCAGGACGGCGTCCTCACCGACTACATGTGGGACTACCTGCGGGCCCGCAAGGAAGGCCGCCCGCAGAGCGGCAACGGCCGGCGGCAGAGCTACCAGCACCTGCCGATGGTCCGGATGACCAACACCTACGTACTCAACGGCACCGAGGAGCCCGACGACATCGTGCGCGCGACGGAGTACGGCGTATACGTCGCCAAGCTCGGCGGCGGCAGTGTGAACACGGCATCGGGCGACTTCGTGTTCGGCATGACAGAGGCGTACCTCATCGAGAACGGCGAGATCACCGAGCCGCTGCGCGAGGGCAACCTGATCGGCAACGGACCGCAGGTTCTCAGCGACATCGACCTGCTGGGCAACGACTTCGCGATGGGCAACGCCGGCACGTGCGGCAAGGACGGCCAGGGCGTGCCCGTGGGCGACGG
>JAYVMH010000002.1:0-4767 GCA_043759015.1 Actinomycetota bacterium | reverse complement strand
CGGCCAGCACCCTCGTCAGATCGAGCACTCTGATGCCGGCGAGCGGCCGCGTGTCGGGGCTGTTGTCCATCGCGCAGCGACGCTAGCCCCGCGTCGTCCGGCGGGCGCCGTCCGGTGCGGCCATCAGCTCGAAGTCGGGCGACGACGGGCGTTCGGGCACGGCCACCGTTGCAACGTAGCCGCACGAGCGACGGTGCCGCCATAGACCTACGCTCGGGTCATGCACGACGATTCAGGGTTGGTGGAGCGGCGCATCCGACGAGAGCTCGCCGAGCGCGTCCTGCCGTCCATGTACTCGGCGACGATGCCGATGCTGGTGACCGCGTGGGACACACCGGGTGAACCCGTGCCCCACGACGTGGCGGTTGCCGCGCTGGCCGCCGAGGGGCGGCCGTTCGAAGTCGGCTCGAAGTGGAGTCGACCATGGGGCACGACCTGGTTCGGCTTCCGCGCCGACGTGCCCGCCGAATGGGTCGGCCCGCAGCTCGAAGCGGTGGTGGATCTGGGGTTCCATCCGGACTCCGCCGGCTTCCAGGCCGAGGGGCTGGTGTGGGTGCCCGCAGGGCACGGCGACGTGCCGTACCAGGGCCTGCACCCGCGTCGCCACGGCGTGCCGCTGCCGTCCTCGCCCGCCGGTCCGCTCGAGATCGTGATCGAAGCGGCGTCCAACCCGTTCTTCCCGAACGTCGGGCGACGCAACGGTCGCCTCGGCTCACTGTCCACCGCGGGCGACCAGCCCCTGTACACGCTCCGCCAGGCCGTGCTCGCCCAGCGCGACGACACCGTGTTCCACCTCCTGCTCGACGTCGAGGTGCTGCTCGGGTTGATGTCGGCGCTCCCCGCGACCGACAAGCGCCGGCAGCGACTGCTGCGCCAACTGGAGATCGCATTCGACGTGCTCGATCTCGACGATGTCCGCGCCACAGCAGCCGAGGCGCGCATCGCTCTCGAGGCCGCGCTTGCCCTGCCCGCACGGGCGGGCGCGCACCACGTCGTCGGCGTCGGCCATGCCCACATCGACAGCGCGTGGTTGTGGCCCATTCGCGAGACGGTGCGCAAGTGCGCGCGCACGTTCTCCAGCGCGACCCGAATGATGGACCTGTATCCCGAGTACCGGTTCGTGTGCTCGCAGGCGGTGCAGTACCACTGGATGGAGACCCGCTATCCGGCGTTGTTCCAACGCATCGCCGATCGCGTGGCGTCGGGTCAGTGGCTGCCCGTCGGCGCGATGTGGGTGGAAGCCGACATGAACCTGCCGAGCGGCGAGAGCCTGGTGCGTCAACTGGTTCACGGTCAGCGGTACTTCGAGAGCCGTTTCGGCATGCGGTGCAAGGAGGTCTGGATCCCCGACGTGTTCGGCTACCCGGCCTCGCTTCCGCAGATCTTCCGCGCCGGCGGCTGCGATCGCTTCATCACGCAGAAGCTCAGCTGGAACAAACAGAACCGCTTCCCTCACAGCACCTTCCAGTGGCGTGGTCTCGACGGGTCGCAAGTGCTCACCCACTTCCCGCCGGTGGACACGTACAACGCGACGGTCGTCGGCGAAGAGATGGTGTTCTCCGAGACGAACTTCAAGGAGCACGGCTGGAGCGACTGGTCGCTGATGCCGTTCGGTCACGGCAACGGTGGAGGTGGCCCCACCCGCGAGATGATCGAACGCGCTCGGCGATTGGCGAACCTCGACGGCGCGCCGCGGCTGACGCTCGGCACCACCGACGACTTCTTCGACGCGGTCGAAGGGGAGCTCGCGGCGGGTGCACGCGTGCCGGTGTGGGACGGCGAGCTGTACTTCGAGATGCACCGCGGCACGTTGACCAGTCAGTCGGCCACCAAGGTCGGCAACCGGCGCTGCGAGGCGTTGCTGCGCGAGGCGGAGCTGTGGTGGGCGACCGGCGGGCACGTCCCGGCAGACGTCGCTTCCGAGCTCGACGAACTGTGGAAGGAGGTGCTCCTCCAGCAGTTCCACGACATCATCCCCGGTTCCAGCATCGCCTGGGTCTACGAGGACAGCGAGGCGGCGCACGCGAGGGTCACCGCGCGACTCGAGGAGCTGATCGTCGAGGCACTGGCGCGGTTCGCGCCGGTATCGCCGTCGGTGGCGAACGTGGCCACCGGTGCTCGCACCGAAGTGATGCTGGTCGACTCGTCGCCGCCCGGTCGCGGCCCCACCCAGCAGCTCCACGATGGTCGCTTCGCGCTGTCGGTGAACGTGCCCGGCGGCGGTCTCGCACCGCTGCTGGCGCAGTCGTGCGACGACACCGTGGTCGTCACTGAGCGGTCGTTCGTGAACCGTCACGTCGCGCTGAGCTGGGATCTGGACGGGTCGATCACGTCGATCATCGATGTGTCGGCCGGCAGGGAGCTGTTGCCGTCCGGACAGAAGGTGACCATCGAGCTCGCGCCCGACCACCCGGTCGAGTACGACGCGTGGGACATCGAGGCCTGGACCCGCGGGCTCGGAGCGCCGATCGGCGGAGTGGAGTCCGTGCGCGTCCTCGATGCCGGCCCGCTGGTGGCGACGCTCCTGGTCGCCCGTCGCTTCGGTCGGTCCACGCTCACCCAGCGGATCACCATGCGCGCCGGCAGTCCTCGCATCGACATCGCGTTCGACATCGAGTGGAACGAGGACGAACAGCTGCTGTCGTTGATGGTTCCGCTCGCCGTTCACGCTCGCGAAGCAGCCTGCGACATCCAGTTCGGGCACGTGATGCGGCCCACGCACGCCAGCAACTCCTGGGATGCGGCCAAGTTCGAGGTCTGCGCGCATCGCTACGTCGACCTGTCCGAGCCGTCGTTCGGTGTCGCGGTCCTCAACGACGGCCGCTACGGGCACGGTGTGCAGGACGGTGGCATCCGCGTCTCGTTGCTGCGAGCCGCGAAGTTCCCCGACCCGGTTCAGGATCACGGCCGCCATCGCGTGACGATCAGCGTGCTGCCGCACGGGCCGGGCCTGCACGACGTGCTCCGTCACGCGGAAGCGTTGAACCTGCCGCTACGCACGGTGGCCCCCGGCACCGTCGAGCACGAGCCCCTGCCGACGCCGTTGGTCACGATCCACGGCGCAGGCGTCGAGATCAGCGCCGTCAAGCGGGCCGACGACGCGAGCGGCGACCTCATCGTGCGCGTCGCGGAGATGTGCGGTGACCGCACACCGGTCACGGTCCGCATGCTCGAACGCATCACCGACGCCCACCGGTGCGATCTTCTCGAGGAGCGCGGTGAGCCGTTCGACGTCGCCGACGGCATCGTCGCGCTCACGATGCGCCCATTCGAGTTGGTGACGCTGCGCTTGTGCTGACGGCCGTTCGACGAGTGCTGAGGGGCGGCTACGTCGGCACACCGGTGAGGTGGCGGATCGCCATCGCCGCGTAGACGGACATGCCGTCCACCATCGCGTTCTCGTCGAAGTAGACGCGGTTGGAGTGGTTGGGCGCGGCCGTGGCGAGGTCGCGGTCCAGTGGCGTGCCGCCGAGGAACATCATCGAGCCCGGCACACGGTTGAGCACGTAGCTGAAGTCCTCCGCGCCCATCACCGGGTTCGGCATCTCGACGACCTGGCCGGCGCCCAGCACCTCACGCGCGACGTCGAGCGAGAACCCCGCCGAACCCGGGTCGTTGACGGTGACGGGATAGCCGTCGCGGAAGTCGATGTTGACCTGTGCGTCGTGCGCGGCGGCGACACCCTCGGCGACTCGCCGGATCCCGTCGCACACCTTTGTGCGGGTGCGTTCGCTGACCGCGCGGATGGTGCCCTCGATGACGGCGATCTCGGGGATGACGTTGTTCGTTGTTCCGGCGGTGATCCGTCCGACGGTGACGACGGACGGATCGAACACGTCGATGGTGCGCGTGACCATCATCTGCAACGCCTGCACGATCTCACACGCGATCGGGATCGGATCGAGCGCCGCGTGTGGTTGGCTGGCGTGCCCGCCACGACCGACGACCGTGATCAACATCGTGTCCGCCGATGCCATGATCGATCCGCCCTTGCTCGCGATCCAACCGCTCGGCAGGTTCGAACTGATGTGCAGCGCGTACGCGCCGGTCACCGGTGAAGCAGTGCCGTCCGCCAGCGGAGGAAGGTCGAGCAGGCCTTCGTTGAGCATGAAGTCGGCCCCGCCGAACCCTTCCTCGCCTGGCTGGAACATGAACAGGACGCGACCCGCGAGGTCCGCCTTGTGAGCAGTCAGCAGCTTCGCCGCGCCGACGAGCATCGCGGTGTGCGTGTCGTGGCCGCATGCGTGCATCGCGCCTTCGACCTTCGACTCGAACTCGAGTCCGGTGTCCTCGGGCATCGGGAGCGCGTCCATGTCACCACGGAGCAGCACCGTCGGGCCGGGCTTGCCCCCATCCAGCAGCGCGACGATGCCACTGGTGGTCTCGTGCAGCGTGACGGCCAGCGGGAGGCCGTCGAGTGCGGCGAGCACGTTCTCGCGCGTGACCGGCAGGTCGTTGCCGAGCTCGGGCCACTGGTGGAGCGTTCGCCGAAGGGCGACCGTCTCGTCGAGCAGATCTCGGGCTTCTTCGCGCAGGGTGCTGATCTCCATGCGCGCATGCTAGGCATCACGCCATGCCGGGTTCGTCAGGCGAGGCATCGCACGAGTTGGTCGACGTCGTGGACGCGCACGACACGGTGGTCGCCACCGTCACGCGTGCCGAGATGCGGTCCCGGCGGCTTCGCCACCGGGCCGTGTCGATCGCGGTGTTCGCGCCGAATGGCCGCCTCCTTGTCCATCGTCGCGCCGACACCAAGGACGTCTGGCC
>JAYVMH010000001.1:0-10541 GCA_043759015.1 Actinomycetota bacterium | reverse complement strand
TTGCTGGTGCGGCACAGCACGAACACGCCGCCATGGGGATGACGGAGGAAGGGCTCGACGCTGTCGGTGCCCAGGTACGGGTTGACGGTGACGACGTGCGCGCCGTAGCGGTCGAACGCTTCCTTGGCGTACTGCTCGGCCGTGCTGCCGATGTCGCCGCGCTTCGCGTCCAGCACGAGGAGGGTGTGCGGGTGATGTTCGCGGATGTACGAGCACACCCGTTCGAGCTCGGTCTCGGCCCCCACCGCGGAGAAGTACGCGATCTGAGGTTTGAACGCACACACGAGATCCGCCGTCGCGTCCACGATCGCCGTGCAGAAGTCGAACACCGAGCCCCGCACTTCGGCGGGCAAGCGAGTGGCGTCGGGGTCGAGCCCGACGCACAACATCGATTCGCTCTGCTCCCACGCTCGCCGAAGGTGGTCGTGGAAGGCGCTCATTGCGTCGCGCCGACGGCGCGGGACGCGCCCGCCGTGCCGGCCGTGCTGGCGGTTGCCTCGCGGCGGCGAGGCTTGTACGTGAGCGCTCGGAACAGAGTGAGACCGACCACGAGCTCGATCACCAACAAGGCACTCCACTGCACGAGTTTGTTGCCCTTGTCGGTGCCTGCCTGGAAGCCGTGGATCGTGCCCATCACGAACAACGGATAGGCCAACAGATGCACCGCGTGCCAGTACTTGCGCGGCATCCTGCGCATGAGGAGCGACGTGGTCTCGATCGCGAGGACGATGTAGAAGCCGACGACACCCCATGCGGTGGGGCCTGGCTTCCATGCGCTCGCCATCGGGATCAACAGTTCCTTCCACCCGAAGTACACGTAGTTGTCGGCCACGAGCCCGGCCATGTGGATGAACGTGAACACCACGGCCAGCGCCGCCAGGTAGCGATGGAGGTCGAGCAGCCACGCAGGGATGCCGCGCCGGCGCAACAGGCGGCTGGACAGGGTGATGCCCCAGATGATGCTCGCAGCGACGACTGCCCACGTGATGAGACCACTGGACCGGCTGACGTACCAGGCCAGCTTTTGGGTGACTGCGATCACACCGAGGAACCTACTCGGATCACCTCGTCGTCAGTGACGATCCACCCCTCCACACCGAAGCCGTCGAGCAGCTCCGCGCCCGCCGCGCTGCCGGCGATCACGGCCGCCTTCGCCAGGGCTTCCGCACGGGCGGCGCTGTATGCCGCGACGGCCACGGCGATCACATCGGTCCGCGCCGGCGCGCCGGTGCGCGGGTCGATCAGGTGGTGGGCGACGGTCCCGTCGGTGCGCTTCCAGCGGCGCATCCGGACCGTGCTCATCACGAGCGCGCCCTCGCGAAGTTGATGATGCGCGAAGGGCTGATCGGTGTCCGGGTGGTGCAGCGGCACCGCCCAACCGCCCTCTGGGGCGTCGCCCGCAGCGGCGATATCGCCACCCATGCACACGTACGCGCCGTTCGCTCCCATCGCGATCAGTTCAGCCGACAGCAGATCAGCTGCCATGCCCTTGCCCACGCCACCGAGATCGATGGACAGGCCTGGCGCGATCCGCACGGACTCGTCGTCCGGGTTCATCTCCAGCCCCGTCAACCCCGGCGCCGGCACGCAGAACGCCGGAGCCGGCGCGGATTCGTCGATCTCGCGGAACGTCCGGTCGTAGCCCCACTGCTCGAGTGCGGGACGGATCGAAGGGTCGAAACGACCCTCGGTCTCGTCGTGCAGACGCGCGCACCACCGCAACGCGGCGAACAGGTCGTGACTGACCTGGATCCACTTCCCGCGCTGTTCGAGGACGCGGTTCAGTTCGCTGTTCGGCCGGAACCGGCTCCAGGCCTGTTCGAGCGCACGAAGGCGAGCGAACGCTCGTGGCGTCAGCGTGGCAGGGCCGTCGAAGAGCAGTTCGGCCGTGCATCCCATCACGGTCGCCTCGGCGTGATGCCACGTACGTGTCTCGACCAGGGTCAGGTTCACGGGCACTTGCTCCCGGTGCACGCCGGCGGCTTGGTGGTGGTCGGCGCCGGTGGCTGGGTGGTCGCCGGTGGCGGTTGGGTGGTGACCGGTGCGGGCGGCGGCGCTGTGGTGGGCGCTGTGGTGGTCGTCGGGGTGGTCGTCGGGGTCGGGGCCGGGGCCGGGGTCGGGGCCGGCGCGGCACCTGCCTTGGGGTGGGTCACCGGCGGCGGTGTCGGCGTGGGCGCGGGTGTGCCCGGCTTGGGTGCCGGTGCGCCGGGCGCGGCGGCAACGGGAACCGGCGCGGCACCGGGCACGTCGGCGACGGCGGCGGCGATCGAACCGGGCGCGGTGGATGCGGGGTCCACCGTGCCCGGCACGCTGGACGGCGGCGCGACGGGGTTGCCGTTCTCGTCCACGTAGATCGTCTTCTCGACCGTGCGCACGACGACGCTGGAATCCGGTGCCGACGTGCTCGCCGCATCGTGATGCGCGTCGGACTGCGCGAGGGCCGTGATCGTGCCGAAGAACCCGGAGGTGGCGAGGCCGGTGGCGATCACGCGTCCGGCCGCGGCGGCGTGGCGTCGCCGGTTCCTGGTGACAGCGAGGTTGGTGTGCTTGTCGATCAACGGAACCTCCGCCGTTGCCGTTGCCGCGCCCGCGGTGCTCGCACCGACGATCGGCGCGAACGCAGTCGACGTCGCCGGTGCTCTGGTACCGATTGGCGTCCCGCCAGGCGTGGGTGTGTCGGCGGTGATCACCGGTACCGACGAGGTGGGAGCGAACGCGGTCATCGCCGCCGCTTCGGCCGCACGGGCGACCGTGATCGCGATCGGTTGGGTGTAACGAACGGGCTTGTACTGCACGGGTGGAGCCCACGCGGGCGGGCCGGCCGGGCGGGCCGGCGCAGTGTTGACGATCTTGATCGGTCGCGGCGCGCCCGCGGAGCTCGACGGTGTCACCGGTGGGGCTGCCTGTTGTACAGCCGGGCCGGGAGCGGGATCCCCGGTGGCTGAGGTCGCCGACGCGGCTGCGGGCGCGCCACGGCGCTGTGCCAGTCGAGCGAAGCGCGCCGCCTGCTCTGGATCGAGTTCAGCCACAGGTCCACACTCCGTTCAGTTGCAGTTGGGCTTCGGGGCAGGGAACAGGCATCGGCGGGATCGGCTTCCCGACAGGCCAGTCGGCGGGAACGCCCAGCGGCAGGGTCGTGGTCGGCCCCGATGCCCGGACCGTCGTCGTCGTGCTTCGGGTCCGAGTGGTGGTCGTGGTCGACCGACTGGTCGTGGTCGACTTCGCCGTGGTGGTCGCGGCGGATGACGGCGAGGCGATCGTGGTGCCGGTCGTCGGTGCAGAACTGTTGGCGACCGTTCCGGTCGGCGTGGCAGCGGCCCGCGCCGGAGGCGTGGTTGCCTTGGGTCGCAAGGGCACACGGCCGAGCACGGTCACCGGGGCCCCGGCTGGGTGGGTCACGATGCTGCCGTTGCTGGTGACGACGACGACGCGGGTGATCGTCTGCACCTCGGTGATCCCCGTCATCGACTTCGCCCCGCCTCCACCACCGAAACCGAGGATGCCTCCGCCGACCGCTGCGAAGCACACCGTTGCGATCCCAAGTGTCGCGGCGGCCGCAGATGCGGTCGTCAGCGCCAGTCGTCGCTCCATCTTCTTCCCACGTTCCTCTGCTCACGTTGTAGCGGGGATCGTTCGGGATCGATCGCCGTTGCACCCACCCGTGCTTCAGTGATCGGTCGTACGACCCCGGCCCTCAACCCAAGGAACGGTAAAGATTCGCCGAAAAGGGCCTCGGCCAGGCCCTTTGTCGGTGACGGGGTGTCAGCCTTCGACGCTGATCGCGGCCGTCGGGCACATGTCCGCGGCCGTGTGGACCTTCGACCGCAGTTCCTCGCCTGGCTCCTCCTGGAGCACGTAGAGGTAGCCGTCCTTGCGCACCTCGAACACCTCAGGGCACACCTGCATGCAAGCGCCCGTGCTGGCGCAGACGTCGTAGTCGACACTGACCTTCATCGCTGGTTCTCCTGTCCTCGATCTGCTCGTGACCGGCTCGTGGGATCGAGTATCACGCCTTGGCCTGACGGTAGCCGTCGGATTCTGCCGCGGTAGCAGTGACGTAGCAGCGGTTGGGGACCGTTCGCTCGTAGGAGCGACCTCCGGGCACGTGGAAGATGCCCGATGCCTCGTTCACCTTCACCGGGTAGCCGTCCGGGCAACCGCCGTCGAGGGGCGCGGCCCACGCCGGCGTCGGGTCGGCGTGGCGTTCGATGTGCAGTTCGGGACGAGGTTCGACTGGAGCGGTCGGGCCGGGCGTGGCCGATCGAGCGCCGCGGCGCCGCCACACGCACCACGCCGCGCCGGCGAGGCCCGCGAGCACCACGAGCCGCAGGGTCCAACGTCGCCTCATGCCGAGGGATGGTAGTTCGGTCTCAGCCCCGGTGACGCTCGTGCGCATTCAGCACGGCGCGCAGCGCGGCCGTGATGGTGCTGGGGTCGGAACCGACGCCCCACTTCACGGCGCCACCGTCGACGCTCGTCTCGACGTATGCCACGGCGGTTGCTTCCGAGCCCTGCCCCATCGCGTGCTCCGCGTAGTCGAGCACGTCGATCGTGCTGCCGAGGCCGGTTCTCAGCGCGTGGACGAACGCGTCGATCGGCCCGTTGCCCTCACCCATCACGGTCAGGGGTTGTTCCTCGACGACCAACTGGGCCGTGATCGCGGTGCGGCCGGTCGTGCTGTCGCTGCGGAGCTCGTGGCTGTGCAGCCGATGGGTCGGAGCCTCCGGCAGGTACTCCGTCTGGAACGCGTCCCACATCACGAGCGGGCTGATCTCGGTGCCCGTGTCCTCGGTGATGTGCTGGATGGTCTTGGAGAACTCGATCTGCAGACGGCGCGGGAGGTCGAAGCCGTGTTCGGCCTTCATCACGTACGCGACTCCGCCCTTGCCGCTCTGGCTGTTCACGCGGATGACCGCCTCGTAGCTGCGACCGAGGTGCTTCGGGTCGAGTGGCAGGTACGGCACGCCCCAGGTCGTGTACTCCCCGCCGTTCGCCGCCGCCTGACGGTTGAGCGCCTCGAAGCCCTTCTTGATCGCGTCCTGGTGGCTGCCGCTGAACGCGGTGTACACGAGGTCGCCCACCCACGGGTGGCGGGGGTGAACGGGCAGGCGGTTGCAGTACTCGGCGACGCGGCGCAGCGCGTCGATGTCGGTGAGGTCCAGCTCCGGGTCGATGCCGTTGACGAACAGGTTGATCGCCAGGTTGACGACGTCCACGTTGCCGGTGCGCTCGCCGTTGCCGAACAGCGTGCCTTCCACGCGGTCAGCGCCGGCCAGCATGCCCATCTCTGCGGCCGCGGTGCCGGTGCCGCGGTCGTTGTGAGGGTGGAGGCTGATGATCACGCTGTCGCGTTGGCGGACGTTGCGACCGAACCACTCGATCACGTCGCCGTAGACGTTGGGTGTGTAGCACTCGACCGTCGCCGGCAGGTTGAGGATCAGCGGGCGGTCGGGGGTCGGTTCGATGACGTCCATCACTGCGTGGCAGATCTCGATCGCGAACTCCGGTTCGGTGAGCGTGAAGCTCTCCGGCGAGTACTCGTAGTGGACGGCCGTCCCTGGCACCGTCTGCTCCAGCTTTCGGCACAGCTTGGCGCCGTTCACCGCGATGTCGATGATGCCCTGCTTGCCCAACCCGAACACCACTTCCCGCTGCAACGGGTTCGTCGAGTTGTAGAAGTGCACGATCGCCCGTGGCGCGCCCTGGATGCATTCGTAGGTCCGCTCGATCAGCTCCTGGCGGCACTGCACCAGCACCTGGATCGTGACATCGTCGGGGATCAGGTCCTCCTCGATGAGCTGGCGGACGAAGTCGAAGTCCGGCTGGCTCGCCGACGGGAAGCCGACTTCGATCTCCTTGAACCCCATCTTCACCAACGCGTCGAACATCCGTCGCTTGCGTTGCGGGTCCATCGGGTCGATGAGGGCCTGGTTCCCGTCGCGCAGGTCGACGCTGCACCAGCGTGGCGCCTTTTCGACCACGCGGTTGGGCCAGGTGCGGTCGTGGAGCACGACCGGCAGCACTCGTTGGTACTTCTCGAACGGCATCTTCTTGGGGGTCACGGGTTGCGGAGGCATGTGGGTGTCTTTCACGAATGAGGGAGAGGTGGCCGGAAAAAGCAAGAAGCCCCGGCCGTTCCGGCTGGGGCTGCGGGCAAGCGCGAATGTGCGTCGCTTGCCCTACATAAGAAGGAGGAGGCCGCGGCGAGAAGTCATCAGATCCAAGTGTGCCGACATCGGCGATGAATGTCAACGTGAGAATGCCCGTTTCGGGCCGGCCGGTGCTCGCTCATCGCGCGACGATCCGCCGGGGTTGTGGTTACATGACGGTATGAGCACCACGCCTGCGAACTGGTATCCCGACCCCATGGGCCGACACGAGCATCGGTACTGGGACGGGTCGAACTGGACCGATCATGTGAGCGACAAAGGCGTGCAGGCGACCGACCCCGTCCAGGCTGCGTCCACGCGACTGGACAGGGTCGACGAGGCCCTGACGGTCGGCAACGAGGCCGACCCCACCAAGATCCAACAACAGGTGTTCGGTGACGGAGGGATTCGGAGTGCCGGGATCACCCAGGCGGCGTTCCACGGCGGCGGATCGTTGTTCACCGAACCGATCCTCGTGGTCAACCAGAAGGCCAAGCTCATCGAGCTCAACAACCAGTACGGCATCTTCGACCAGCAAGGCAACCGCTTGGGCGCCGTCAACGAAGTGGGGCAGAGCACGGCGAAGAAGGCACTGCGGCTGCTGACGAGCGTCGACCAGTTCCTCACCCACAAGCTCGAGGTGTCCGACGCGAACGGCAACGTCGTGCTGCGTCTCACGCGGCCGGCGAAGCTGATGAAGAGCAGCGTCATCGTGTGCGACGGCGCCGACAACGAGATCGGTCGCATCGTGCAGGACAACGTGTTCGGCAAGATCCACTTCACACTGCAAGCGGGTGGTCACACCTACGGGGCGATCAAGGCGGAGAACTGGCGGGCGTGGAACTTTCGCATCGAGGACCACACCGGCCAGGAGGTGGCGCGCATCACCAAGACGTTCGAGGGAATCGCCAAGACCTTGTTCACCACCGCCGACAACTACGTGGTGCAGATCCACAGCGTGCTGCCCCAGCCGCTGAACTCGCTCGTGATCGCCAGCGCCGTCTCCGTCGACACTGCGTTGAAGCAGGACAGCCGCGGCTTGGGCTGACACGAATCGTCGCTCCGGGCTGACTCACTGTCGAAATCAGCTGGAGAGGAAGTTGCCGAACTGCCAGAGGTCGTCGCGGTCCACGTGGTCGGCTTCGTCGCCGAAGTTCGCGAACAGGTCGCGCCGGCTGCTCACCGGATCCCAGTCGGCGGGGCCGGAGTGCAGCGTGCCGAGATAGCGGTTGGCGACCCCGAGGACGGCGTCCCACGGCAGATCGTCGGGCACGCGAACCCCTTCTTCGGGGTGTTCGATCATCCACGACACCGCACCGAGGATCGAGCCGGCGACCTGCAGCGTGGTGGCGCTCTGGTCGGGCAGGATCGCCCGCGCCTCATCGATGGACAGCACCGAACCGGTCCACCAGGCGCGGTACGGATGGCCGAGGAGCAGCACACCGAGCTCGTCGGCTCCGCTGGTGATCTCGTTGTTCAAGATCCGCTGCGTGGGCTGCATCTCCCAACCCCGCGCGCGCAGTTCGAGCACGCTCGCCACCGCCGAGTCGGATGGCATGTACGCGTAGTAGACGGTGGGCCGGTAGACGGCGCGGCCGGTGGCGTCGCGCACCGTGAGGTGCTCGCTCATCGTGAACCCTTCGCCGTGACGCACCACCATGCCGCGGGTTTCGCCCGACGGCACCCAGCTGCGGACCCACGTCTCCATGCCGGGACGGGCGAGGCAGATCTGGTTGCACGGCCCCTCGCCTGCGTGCACGAACGCGTTCGGGGGCAACCGGCGTTCGTGTGTGCCCCAACCGAGTTCCGCCGGAGCCACGCCCTCCTCGCAGAACCCGTCGACGGACCACGTGTTGACGAACTCGTTCGGACGTTTCGGTACGTCGGTGATCTGCGAATCGCGTTCGGCGACCTGCACGACCCTCGTGCCGGTGAGCATTCCGAGTTGGTTGAACTCGTTGCGTTCGAGCGCTGCTTCGATCGTCGTCGAGGCGCCGCCCGCGAGGCCGTCGGTGAGCATGCGCGTCGCGATCTCGCGCAGTGCCTGCTTCACCCAGTGGCTCACGAGCCCCGGGTTCGCGCCGTGTTCGAGCACGGCGGTGGCACCCCTGTTGTGCGACCAGCCGGCGATCATCCGCCGGAGTTGCATGTGGCGCACGTACAGCGTGCGGTCGATCGGTGGTGTGTCGACAAGCCGGTCGTACGGGTCCCACAGCTCCACACTGGTGTTCAGGTAGCGCACGCCGTGATCGCGACACCACTGCAGGATCGTCGGGTTGTCGATGTTCCACGCGAGGTCGAGCAGCAGGTCGCCCTCGCCGACGCGGGCGCTCAAGAACGTGTCGAGGTTCTCCGGGGTGACGCGGTCCTGCTCGTACCGAACGCCCGACGCGAGCGAGCCGGCGATCCGATCACGTCGGTCGACCATGTCGACGACAGTGACCCTCGCCGGCTCGATGCCGAGATCACGAACGAGGAGCGGGACGGTGCACTGCGCAACCGAACCGCACCCGAGGACGAGCACCCGTTGGGGCGCTCGAGTCATTCGGCCAGGGCCGGCGCGATCGACGCGAGTTCGTGGTCGATGGTGGCAGCCTCGGCAGCGGCATAGAGGCCCTGCCAGTCGTACGCGATGCCCTTACGGCCCTGCTGGCTGGAGAACGGAGTGGTCTCGCTGGTGCTGTTCATGGCTGCCCCTTTCGACGCTGATGGAGAGAGCGGGCTGACCATAACCACCATCGCAACCGCATTGCTACGAACTGATGCAACAGATAGTGAGCCTGATCGGTGCGTCAGTCTGACCGACTGTTCAATCAGTGACGCCGGTCGATGCGTCGGGTCGACCCGACTTGGCTACGGTGGCCCACGCTCCATGGACACGCGCACGCTCATTCAAGGCCATCGTGTGGCCACTGTCGCCATGGCCGTGGCGTCCACCATCGGCGGCCTCGCGGAGGCGGCCTTCCTCGTGCTCGCGGCCCGACTGGCGCTCGCGGTGTCGAAGGGCGACGCCAACATCGCGCTCATCGGTGTGCACCACGTGACGAACGGCACGGGCGTGCTCGCGTGCCTCGGGCTCGTCGCGGTTCGGTTCGTGCTCGCCGTTGCGGCGAACCGACTGGCGGCCGACATGGCAGTGGAGATCACCGCGGATCTTCGCCGCGATCTCGCCGGCGCGTTCTTCCACGCGTCGTGGGGTCGGCAGCAGGCAGATCGCACAGGACGGCTGCAGGAGCTGATGACCAACTACACCGTCGGCGGCTCGAACCTCGTCACCGGCTTCAGCACTGCGTTGACGTCCGCGTTCGGGTTGCTCGCGATGCTGGCGCTCGCGATCGCGGTGAACCCGCTCGGCGCGCTCGTCGTGATCGGTGCCGTCGCATTGCTCGGCTTCGCGTTGCGACCCGTGCGTGGGCGCATCCGCCGGCGCTCGTCGGAGACGTCGGACTCGGGCATGGCGTTTGCCACCGGGCTCGGTGAGGTGGCGAGCCTCGGGCTCGAGCTTCAGGTGTTCGGGGTGCACGACGAGATGGAGCGGCGCGTGCACGACTTGATCGCCGTCGGGCGTGACAGCAACCGTCGGCTCATCCTGCTTCGAGGCCTCGTGCCCCACCTGTACACCGGTCTCGCGTTCCTCGCACTCGTGGGTGCGCTCGCGATCGCGTCGACCGCCGACGCGCCGAACGTCGCGTCGCTCGGCGCGGTCATGCTCGTCATGCTGCGGTCCCTCAGCTACGGCCAGCAGTTCCAGGTGTCGGCGGCCGTCATCAGCTCCACCGAGCCGTACCTCGCCGAGCTCGACGACGAGATCCGCGGCTACCGCGACGCCGCGGTGGTCGACGGGGGAGCCGAAGTCGGCCGGGTCGGGCCGCTCGAGCTCCTCGACGTGAGCTTCGAGTACGTCGAGGGTCGGCCGGTGCTCACCGGCGTGCGGGCGACGATCCTGCCCGGCGAAGTCGTCGGGATCATCGGACCATCCGGCAGTGGCAAGAGCACGCTCGTCCAACTGCTGCTCGGTTTGCGCGCGCCAACCACTGGCGACGTGCTGGCCGGTGGCCGGCCGGTGTCGACGCTCGCGCGGGCCGAGTGGGTCCGCAAGGTCACCTTCGTGCCCCAGACACCGCGGCTTGTCCGCGGCACGATCGCCGACAACATCCGCTTCCTGCGCGTCGGCGTGCCCGATGCCGCTGTCGAGCGGGCGGCTCGGCTGGCCCACGTCCACGACGACATCGTCGAGATGCCCGACGGCTACCGACGGCAGGTGGGGGAGGGTGGTGGCAACCTCAGCGGCGGTCAACAGCAACGCATCTGCATCGCCCGCGCGCTGGTCGGCAAGCCCGAGGTGCTCGTGCTCGACGAACCGACGAGCGCGCTCGACGGTCGCTCGGAGGC